>JAOTWT010000236.1 GCA_029862725.1 Acidobacteriota bacterium
CCCGTCCAAGCAGGGTCGAGACCAAGGCGGTCGCGGCGATCGTCAGTCCGACTTGAAGACCGCCTCCGATCAGGACGAGGTTCTTCATCTCACGGAGCCGGCGGATTGAAAACTCGACGCCGATTGCAAACAGGAGTAGCATGACCCCGATCTCGGCGAGGATTTCGATCGCGTCGAGTTCTTTGATCAGACCGAATCCGTAAGGGCCGATCGTGATCCCGGTGAGCATGAAACCAACCAGCAAAGGGAGCTTCAAACGAATACAGACAAAGGCCACCGGCACCGAGACCAGAAAGATAATAAGCAGGTCCAGAAAAATGAGTGACGTGTGCATTTAGGACAGAATAACAAAAATGGAGGTCAGCTTATATTTCCGAAATGCAGGATGGAAGGGGGGTGTAAAAGCGGGAGTGCTGGTTTTCGGGACCATCGGATGATTACCGTTGTACACGCAAGCCAGTCGTACCGCTGCACGGAAATGATTGAGTGAAGTTGGAATTACGAGCCGGTCGACGAAGAAATGAGGATTCACGGCAAAAAATTACCGCTAATCGAATTGAATATCGCACCAGCATTTTTGAAAAGCGAGAAAACGGACCAGCCGACAAGTGCAGTCATTGCAAGCGCCGACAGATTTAGCAGCACCGTAAGTGCCCGTAGAAGGTTTTCGTTTTCACGATCTCTTTTTTTGCCTCTGCCATTCATATTTTTCCCCTCCTTCGACAATGTTTTTGGTGTTTAACAAGTAAGCGACAAACTGGCACAAAACAGATCATTGTTTTTTCCGATGTAAAAGAATTTCCAGTTTTACGTTTATAATCAATACCGATAAGCGAACATGACGGAAATGTCACATGGCTCCTTAACACCAGAGCCTCGTGGATAATTTGTTTTTGACCGGTTGTTGCCGTTATGCGGGCAATTGACGGAACGTCACAACAAAGGGGGAAACTGAATTGAGGAAACTTTTGCGACGCTCAGCGGCCGTTGGTGCGATCTTGATGGCAACGGGAACATTATTTGCGCAGCCATTTTTGCGAAAGGAGTTTGCCGGTGACTTCCTGATCGGTGCCGCGCTCAGCAAAGACCAAATTCTCGATAAAGAGGAACTGCTTCCTTTTGTCGCAGCGCAATTTAGCGCGGTAACCGCTGAAAACGCAATGAAATGGGAGAAGCTGAATCCGGCACGCGGGAGGTATGAATTCGAAGTCGCGGACCGTTTGGCAGCTTTTGCGCGTGAGAACGACATCCATTTGACAGGTCACACGCTTGTTTGGCACAGCCAAACACCGGGCTGGGTTTTTGAAGACGAAAGCGGCCGGCCGGCCTCAAGAGAACTGCTCCTTTCCCGTCTCGAAAAGCATATAAATACCGTCGTCGGCAGATATCGCGGGACCGTGCCTTCATGGGATGTAGTGAACGAGGCATTGAACGAAGACGGCACGCTGCGCGAATCTCCCTGGTACAAGATTATCGGCGAAGAGTTTCTCGAAAAATCATTCGAGTTCGCGCACAGGGCCGATCCGGCCGCCGAGCTTTATTATAACGACTACAATCTCTTCAAACCTGCAAAAAGAGAAGGTGCGATCAGGCTTGTAAAACGCCTCCAGGAGAAGGGAATACCAATCCATGGTGTTGGCATGCAGGCACATTACAGCCTTGATTTTCCTGCTGACGTGGACGAAGTTGAGCAATCGGTCAAGGCTTTCGCGGCGGTTGGTGTGAAGGTTTTGTTTACCGAACTCGATGTCTCGGTCCTCCCTTTTCCAAATGATGCGGAACAGGGGGCGGATATTGGACGGACATCGGTTATACGCAGCGGATTAGATCCCTACGTAAATGGGTTGCCGTTGGAAATTGAGCGGCGGCAAAGTGAAATCTATCAGAGACTCTTCCGGATTTTCCTTCGCCATCGCGCTTCGATATCGCGGGTTACATTTTGGGGAGTAAACGACGGGAATTCATGGAAGAACAATTGGCCGATCCGGGGCCGTACGGATTATCCCTTGCTTTTTGACCGTAAGAACCGACCGAAGAAAGCGCTTCTCGAGATCGTGAAGATGAGGCATGAACAGGACTGGTGACTGATAACTGAGGGATGATTCAAATGGATAATTGAAACGGCGTGCACCGACGATCGCATCTTAAACGGGTTCAATTATCCGTTGTCCTCTATCCATTAATTCAGTCATCCCTTAGCCCGAAAACTCGCGCACGACAGCGCCGATCGATTCCTTCGCATCGCCGAAAAGCATTCGTGTATTCGGCTTGAAGAAAAGCGGATTTTGAAGCCCGGCGAAACCGGCTGCCATCGAACGTTTTAGTACAAACACGGTTTGGGCATAATCGACATTGATGATCGGCATCCCGTAAATCGCGCTCGATTCGTCTTCACGCGCAGAAGGGTTTACAACGTCATTTGCGCCAACCACGATCGCAACGTCGTAGGTCTCCATTTTCTGATTGACTTCATCCATCTCGAGCAGGGCGTCATACGAAACATCCGCTTCGGCTAACAAGACGTTCATATGGCCCGGCATCCTTCCTGCGACGGGATGAACCCCATAAACGACCTCGCAGTCGTTTTTCTCAAGCAGTCCCTGAAGTTCCTTCAAAACATGCTGGGCCTGAGCGACCGCCATTCCGTAACCTGGCACAACAAGGACGCTCGAAGCAGCCTCCAAGATGTAATAGGCGTCTTCCGCGGAAATTGGTTTTACCTCTCCCGTTTCACCGCCTCCGGAAGCCGTTGCTGAACCAAAACCGCTGAACAGAACGTTGCCAAGCGACCGGTTCATCGCCTTGCACATTATTCCGGTCAGAATGATCCCGGCCGCTCCAACCAAAGCCCCGGCAACGATAAGCAAGAGGTTATCGATGGCGAAACCGGCAGCGCACGCCGCGAGTCCCGAATAGCTGTTCAAAAGCGAAATTACGACGGGCATATCGCCGCCGCCGATCGGGATCACAAACATCACGCCAAAAATGAATGACATGACGATAATCGCGTAGAGAAAGTTGACGTTCGCGGGTTCATAAGCGAACAGTACCGCGCAAACCAGGATGGCGGCCATTAGAAGAGCATTGACGATGCTTTGACCGGGAAACATGATCGGTTTTCCGGTGATGCGTTCGTTCAGTTTTGCCCACGCGATCATACTGCCGGTAAAGGTCACGCCGCCGATAAGAACCGAGAGTACGATTGTCACAATCGTAAATTCGGAAACGGAAGAGCCGTAGAGTGCGGCCCAACCGACCAAAAGGCTGGCGAGTCCGCCAAAGCCGTTAAACAGCGCAACCATTTCAGGCATTGCGGTCATCGCGACCAGCCTGGCAGCCAACACGCCGATGATCCCGCCGATCAGCATCCCGATCGCGATCCACCTGAAATCGATAATTCCCTGGGCTGCGAGAGTTACAACGATCGCGATCAGCATTCCAACCGAGGAAATGATGTTTCCGCGCCGCGCCGTTGCAGGTGACCCCAGTTCCTTAAGGCCGTATATAAACAGGACGGCCGCGACGATGTAAGCAAAGTTTGCGAGGATAGCACTATTCATTTTCCGCTGCTCCTTTCTTCTTGCGGAACATGCCGAGCATGCGGTCCGTCACCAGGTATCCGCCAATCACGTTGATCGTCGCGAATGCAACGGCGAGCGTACCCAGAAAGGTACTCGTCGCCTCGCCGCCAGTTCCGGAGGCAATGAGGGCACCAACCAAGGTTATTCCTGAAATTGCGTTCGAACCTGACATCAGCGGCGTATGGAGAGTTGCAGGTACCTTGCTGATAAGTTCGAACCCAAGAAAGATTGCGAGAACTAAAATAAACGCGGGATAGACGATTTCCATATCTGCTCCTATTCAGACGCCTTTCTGACCATCTCATTTTTGATCTCACCGCCGTGCGTGATCACACAGCCGCTTAAGATCTCGTCATCGAGGTCCAGGCTGAATTCATTGGTTTCTTTATCCAAGAACTGGTCAAGTAAGTTGTAGAGATTCGCGGAGTACATGACGCTTGCGTCTTTCGCCACAAAGCACGGCCAGTTTCCAGTACCGACGACCTTTACGCCTTTGTATTCAACTGTCTTGCCGGGTTCCGAACACTCCACATTTCCACCATTTACGGCGGCCATATCGACCACGACGCTCCCCGCCTTCATCCCGGCGACCGCATCGCTAGGCACAATTACGGGCGGTTTTCGACCGAATACCTGCGCCGTCGTAATGACGATGTCGGATTTGGCGATCTGTTCCTTCTGCGCCTGTTTTTGAATTTCGATTTGTTCAGGGGTTAGCTCGACCGCGTATCCGTCCTTGGTCGAAGCCGTCTCGCCGAGGTCGATTTCGAGGAACTTGGCACCGAGTGACTTGACCTGTTCGATCGTCTCAGACCGAGTGTCGAAGGCAGTAACCTTTGCGCCCAGACGTTTCGCCGTTGCGATCGCCTGTAGGCCTGCGACACCGACTCCGATCACAAACACCGAGGCTGGTTTCAAGGTTCCCGACGGGGTCATCATCATCGGCATGATCCTAGGAAGGTTGTCAGCGGCGAGGATTACCATCACATAACCCGCCAGGTTAGCTTGCGAACTCAATGCATCCATCTTCTGTGCAAGCGTCGTACGCGGGATCATTTCCATACTGATCGCCGTTACACCACTTTCGCGAAAAGCGTCTATCAGCCCGGCTTCATTGAAGGGATCCAAAAAACTAATGTGGATTGAATCTTTCTTGAGTTTTCCGATTTCATCAGAAGGGGGTTTTCGGACCCGAAGAACGATATCGGACGAACCCAGGATTTCGTCGCGTCCTGTCTCCTTCGCGCCCGCTTCCGAATATTCGGAATCTGAAAAACCGGCCTTCACGCCGGTTCCCGCTTCAAAAATAACGTCGAGTCCAGCCTTGTTCAGCTTTTTTACATCAGCCGGCACAAGGGCCGCTCGTTTTTCGCCCGGTTCAGACTCTTTTAAGACACCAATCAGCATAGGCCTCTCCCGCGTCAATTTATGGAATATGGATAAACGGCAGCTAAGCAAAAACCGTTTTGAACAAAACGCTAACGGTTATTAATACAGTGAATTGAAGAAAAAGACAATTTTGCAATTTATTTGATTCAAAGTAAGAATAGGATCGCAACAATCAACACGGCAAAAGGAGCAAAATTATGAAATCGTTAGTAGCCCTCGGAATCCTGTTTTTTGCACTTTCGTTTTGCGGTCTTGGCGATCGTTTGAAGGAGGTCACAGGCGGCGACTCCGATACGACCGAAACGACCACGAAGACGGAAGGCGCCGATGAAAACTCCGGTGACGGAGATGAGGTTAAGACGGCGAAACTGACATCGGACATGGAATCGATGCTAGATGGTGAAACAGCCACCTGGGAAGAACAGGGGATGACCTGGAAACTCCCGAACGGCTGGCCCAAAATGAGCGTTTCCAAGACGTCGTTTCAATACGGCTCTCCGGCCAAAGGATTTCTGATCGCCAGTATTTCTTCGCTTGGTTCTGATTTCCCGGTCGATACA
>JAOTWT010000237.1 GCA_029862725.1 Acidobacteriota bacterium
GTGTTGGTGAGTAATGGCCACTAATGATCAATTGCGCATAGAAGGATCAATGCTAGCACACGTGATTCCGGCACTTTTGATGAGAAGTGACCATATGAAGCTACAACGGAGACGGACTCGCAATCATGGGGTATTCGATCCCATTTCGCGACACCAATAGAGTCAATAGTTTTAGGCTGACATATCGAGGCGCACTTTCTCCTTTTTCAAAGTAAGAGCAACCCAGTCAATTCGAGTCCATACGCTGACGGGCAAAAAGCGGCCCAAATCCTGGAATCAAAAACTCAGGCGATTTCTTTCTACGCAACAGACGGTTCAATTTCATCGGATTGCGCTGGCGGACTCCCGTTCTGCTTGAGGAAAACGCTGAACAAATCAATCGGAACAGGAAAGACGAGGGTCGAATTGTTCTCGCTCCCGACATCAACCAGGGTCTGGAGAAAGCGCATCTGCATTGCCATCGGATGGCCTTCGATCGTCATCGCTGCATCCCGCAGTTTTGCAGAAGCTTGAAACTCACCTTCTGCGTGAATGATTTTCGCACGGCGTTCGCGTTCACTTTCAGCCTGACGTGCCATTGCCCGTTGCATCGAGTCGGGTAAATCGACGTGCTTGACCTCGACCGCCGAAACTTTAATTCCCCAGGGATCGGTCTGGCTGTCAATAACCTCCTGCAGATGCCTGTTTATGCGGTCACGTTCAGACAAGAGCTCGTCAAGTTCCGATTGACCGAGAATACTGCGAAGCGTCGTCTGTGAAAGCTCGTGCGTGGCGTAAAGATAATCCTCGACTTCGAGTATCGCCTGTTGCGGCTCAATCACTCGAAAATAAACAACCGCGTTAACCTTGACCGTGACGTTGTCCCGCGTAATGACATCCTGCGACGGCACGTCGTTGACACGAATCCGCAGGCTGACCCTCTCCATACGGTCAATCGGGTAAAAGACAAGTATTATCCCGGGACCCTTCGGTTTTTCCAGCACGCGCCCCAAACGGAATACCACAGCGCGTTCATATTCATAAATAAACCGGATGCAGCTCAATATATAAAGAACGACGATTCCGATAATGATCCCGGCTACTGCCAAAGCGTTTAATTCCATACCGTTGATTTCCATGATTCATTTCTCCCCCGACGTCGCCTCCGTCGTACGCACCGCGAGCATGAGCCCGTCGCGGCTTTCAACTACCAACTCCTCGCTCTTCTCAACCGGTGTTCTGCTGACGGCATTCCACCATTCGCCGTGATAGCGCACCCGACCGTGATAGAGACCGCCGTCCGGGCGAAAATCTTCGTCCGCAACGGCTTTGCTCCCCGCCACCGCTTCACTTCCGGTTTGCGGCGGATTCAGATGGGTCTTGATGATGGCGCCGACAAGAAAAAAGCTGATCACCGCCGTCGCCAGGGAAACGGGAAGGATCGCCCAAAGCGGAACTCTCATAAACCCGGTCGGCGATTCGACGAGCATCAGTCCGCCGATAATCAGACATATTGCGCCCCCGATGGATAGAAATCCATAGCTGACGACAAACGCCTCGGCCACGAACATCGCCAGCGCGATCACGATCAAAGCCAGCCCGACATAGCTGATCGGCAAAACCGCCATGGCGAAAAAGCCGAGCACCAGGCAAATCACTCCAATTGTTCCCGCGACGCCCCAGCCCGGCGTGTAAAATTCAAACAGGATCCCGTAAAACCCAAAGATCAGCAGGAGGAATGCCAGCGTCGGATTTGCGATCGCCGCCAAAACCCGCTCGCCCCACCACATTTCGAGGGTCTGCACTGAAGCTCCGGTAACCTGTAATTTTGCTTTGCCCTGCTCAAGTTGTACCTCGCGGCCTTCGATCCGCGCGAGAA
Organism: Acidobacteriota bacterium; assembly: GCA_029862725.1. Lineage (GTDB taxonomy): Bacteria > Acidobacteriota > Blastocatellia > Pyrinomonadales > Pyrinomonadaceae > Aridibacter. The sequence goes on from JAOTWT010000237.1 coordinate 1,859, forward strand.
GCTCATTAAGATCTTTTGCCACAAAATCCACCGCGCCTGCCTTGACTGCCTCGGTCGCTGTCACAGAAATGCTGTCTTTTACAGCCCGTTCCGCCCAGTCCGCGTTTCTTCCGCGCAATTCAGCCAGGGAGCGCGCCCAGGCGACTGTATCATTCAGGATCTTGTCCTCCATAGGTGTCGTGGTGCGTGCATTGTTTTGGTCGTCTTTTTTATCGCCGGATTGTTTTTCCGGTTGCCTTTCTGCAGGTTGTGGCGGCTGCGAACCCGGCAGTCCGCCGATCTGAACGGGATGAGCCGCGCCGATATTTGTCCCCGGCGCCATTACCGCAATATGCGACGACATCGTTATAAACACCCCCGCCGATGCCGCCCTTGCTCCAGTCGGTGCAACATAGACAATGACCGGAACTTTGCTGTGCAGAATTGCTTTAACCATCTCGCGGGTGGAATCGACAAGCCCTCCCGGAGTGTCAAGCATGATAATCAGACATTTTGCCTGTTGCTTTTCCGCCTCGCGGATGGCTCGCGCAATGAAACGCGCTGTTACCGGCGTAATGGCCTCGTTATTGAGACGGAGCTGTACGACCCTCGGCGTTTCCGGGGGTGGATTCAAAGCGGTTCGGACCGGGTCGTTAGCGAAAACCAATGCTAACAACAGCACAGCTATTGAAATTAAGGATCTTTTAGTCATCGGCTCAATTCCGCTGCCGTGAAATCGGCGGTCTGGATTGCCATTGATTGTCCTAAAGACGCCTTGTTCATTCTATCCCGACGATTCCGGTCAGGGGATAATCTGTACCTGCACAGGCCTAATGCCGAAAAAAGGCTATGAAAGACGGAGCAACGAATTCTAAAAAGTCTTCGTTTGATACTCTTTTTGGCGAATTGGTGCCGTCTTTTAGTATTTAAGAGCAAAATCCATGCCGACTGGAGTCCTTTGATAACAAGCGTTCTATTGATTGGACTTTTAAGATTTTTTGGGATGAGTGTTTAAGCCGATTGCAGGCCAATCGCGAGGATTTCCGCACCAGTGAGGCAAAACTTTGTGGATTACCTGGAGGGGAGATTGTTTAGGTATAAGCAATGTTAATAGAAAGAGAGGTTACGATAGCCAATCTTTATTGATTAAGGGTCGGCTTTATATTCCTGATGGCTTTTGCGGTTCGACGGTAGTCGTTCTCTCGGCGTGTTGAACACGACCAGCTCGCCATTGATATTTCTCTCGTCAATAGCGCAAACGGATATGCAACGCTTTTATTCCTTCTTTTTTAATTGCGGGGGAACGAAAAGTTGCGGGTCGGGTGCGGTATTCGTGCCGGTGAGGGAAATCATTTCATATGTGACCGCCCCCTCGCCGGTCACGGCCCATTTTGGAACCCGTAGATTTCCAAATCGTTTCATCGGGCCAAACATATATTTGTATTGAGTTGTTGCCCAGACAAGCGGTTCTTTTCTGGCATTAAGCATTATCCAGCCGTGGAGTTTGCCGTCCTCTCCATAGAATTCAAGCCGGGGCCGGTTCCCTATTTCCGTTTTTCCAAATCGAGTCTCATAGCTGGAATCTCCCGTCGCGACAGCCCGCGCGATGCGATAAATACTATAGGGTGCGCGTTCCATCGCGTTCTGAAACGATTCTTCACTGGCGTAAGAGAATTGTCCGTTAACAATATTCCAGTACTTGTGTTCGGGGCTGTAAGCCCTGATGCGATGGTAGATCTCGCTCTTCATTTCTACCCATGACCGTGGGCCCGTTAGATCGAGGATCTCATTTTCGATATATGAGTCGATACGATTCCAAATAAACCATTCATGAACAAAATGAACGGTCTTTAGCTCTGCCCATATCGCTTTGCCGCCCATCGTCTCGACCATCGCCTCTGCTTCGGCAACCGCTTGCGGTTCTCCCCGAACTCCTTGTTGTCCGCCTTGAGCCAAACCAGGATGAACCAGTACAAAAATCGTTCCGATCAAAAACAACAATTCTCTTGTTCTCAAAATAATACTCGGTGTTCCTATTTTGTTCATCATTCACCTCAGCCAAATTCGTGAACTCCAACGGTTTCAATACTCATTCTTCGTTTTTAATGAACTCGGGCGGAGGTAAAAACAATGATGCATTCGGAGGCTTATTCTCGCCCTTTAAGGAGATCATCTCATACCGGGTAAACCCGTTTCCGTACACCCCCCATGCCGGCACCCAGAGATTTCCAAATCGCTTCAGCGGCCCAAGCGTATAGCGGTAATGCGTAGTCGCCTTAACAATCGGTTCCTTACGGGCATTTAGTATTATCCAGCCGCGCAGGACCCCATCTTTTCCATAAAATTCAAGTTGCCGGGTCTGCGGGATATCGCCATTTCCAAACCGAATCTCGTAATTCGGATCCTCAACGGCGACGGCCTTGACGAGCCTATAGAAATTAAAAGGTGCTCTTTCGATTGAATCGCGGAATGTTTGCTCGTCCGCATACGCAAATTTCCCGTCACGAATGGACCAATATTTGCCCTCGGGGCTATAAGACCGTATTTGCCGGTGGATCTCACTTTTTCTGTCGACCCATGACCTGGGTCCTGTAAGGTCAAGTATCTCATTCTCGATATAAGTATCGATTCGGTTCCATGGATACCATTCATGAACAAAATGAACGGTCTTTAGCTCCGCCCATATCGCTTTGCCGCCCATCGTTTCGACCATCGCCTCTGCTTCGGCAATGGCTTGTGGCTCTCCCCGAACCCCCGGTTGTCCGCCTTGAGCAAGACCGGCCTCGAACAGCAGCAAAACGATGGCGATCAGAATCAACGGTTCTTTTCTTCTTGACATGGTAATGGTTAGCTTTGACATATTTATCATCCACCTCGTTTGAATCCTGGATAAGCAATCACGTTGATCTTGACGGCCTCATAATAAAGATCGATCCGGAGATAACGCGGCGCAACGACTCGGTGAGTGACAATTCACTCGTTTGTTAACTTTCCCCGCGGGATAGATTTATCGATCGTCGTTAGTTCTTGATATCGCGGCCGTCAGCTATCCGAACGCACAACCGGCCCGCCCGGATCCCTATCTCCCTTCAATTTTTGCCAAAAGCTCCCGGGCCAAGGGTGATCGTAGCGCTTTCAGTTTTTCATACTGATGGCGGGCCATCGGCTTGTTTTTGAATGCCAGGTAACCCAATCCAAGACCGTAATAACCGCGTTCATTTTTGTCATCGATCGCGATGATCTTCTGAAAAACCGGAATGGCGACGTCATATTGTTCGAGCTGCAGATAATTCTCACCCAATTTGCCAAGGGCCTCCAGCCACTTCGGACTCAGTTTCGCCGCTTGTTTCAAATAAGGCAGGGAAGTCTCGTAATCTCCTTCTCCAAAATAAATGCCGCCCAGGTTGTAGTTGGGTTCCGCATACTTCGTATTTAACCGAATCGCCTCTTCATATCTTTGAATCGCGTCCGATCTGCGGTCGGTTCTTTGGTAAATCATCCCCAGATCGTTGTGGGCGGCCGCGTTTTTCGGGGTTAATTTGATGGTTTTTTCAAAGGCCGTTTGAGCCCCCGCAACATTGCCAAGTTCAGCTAAGCACCCGCCAAGGTAAAAGTGTGCTTCGGCATCCATCGGATTGAGCCGGATTGCCTCGTTAAATGTCTCGACAGCCTTCCCGCAA
>JAOTWT010000239.1 GCA_029862725.1 Acidobacteriota bacterium
TGCCAGTTCCTAGTTTTTGGGTACTTTATCTTGCGGTCGGGATTCACGCCGGACTTGCCGGGCTCCAGAGGCCCTCGTTCGAAGCCTTGATTCCGAAGCTGGTACCCGCCAAATACATGTCCGCCGTGGCGTCGCTCAATGCCCTTCGCTTCGAGATCGGGTTTATACTTGCGCCGATTCTGGGTGGATTCGTAATCGCGAAATATGGCGCGGCCGCCGCATACGCGATAGATACCCTGACGTTTGCTGCCTCGCTCGCCGCGGTTTGGATGATCAGCGCCGTGCCCATTCCAAAAGGCGCTTCAAAAGCCGGGATAGGCTCCGTGGTCGAGGGATTCAAATACGCCGTAAAGCGACCGGAATTGCTGGGAACCTATGTCGTGGATATGGCGGCGATGTTCTTTGGAATGCCGAAAGCTCTGTTTCCGGCGCTCGCCTATTCTTTTGGCGCCGGAGCGTCTGTCGGCCTTTATTACTCCGCGATCGCGATCGGGGCACTGGTCGCGACATTTACGAGCGGATGGACAAGATTTGTCAACCGTCACGGTTTGATGGTCGTTTTGGCGGCAACCGGTTGGGGTGTTGCAATCGCCTTTTTCGGGCTGGCCGACGGTTTTTGGTTAGGCCTGTTTTGTCTCGGTCTCGCGGGGTTCTTTGATATGATCAGCGGTGTATTCAGGCAGACAATATGGAATCAAACCGTGCCGGACAGATTTCGCGGACGGCTGGCTGGAATCGAGATGATAAGTTTTATGAGCGGTCCCCTTCTCGGCGATGCCGAATCGGGCATCGTCGCGTATTTTACAAACCCGAAGATCTCGATCGTTTCGGGCGGGGTACTGGCCGTTGTCGGCGTCCTTTTCCTCGCGTATTTGCTTCCCGGATTCGTCAAGTATGACGGTCGCGAAGGCGTCAAGATAAAAAGGATCGAGGATGGGGAAAACTAGGGGCGGTGAAGTGAGCGGCATAAAGCGTCGGATCAGCGAAGAACTAGAGGAGATTACCGCCAGGGGCCTTATGCGGTGCCTTTCGCCTCCGCGGGGATTGGATTTCTCGTCGAACGACTATCTCGGACTGGCTCAAAACAAGAATATCGGGAAAGCCTTTATCAAGGGCGTCAAAAAGCACGGTGTGGGTTCTTCGGGGTCTCGGCTGCTGCGTGGCGAGCGGGATGTATTTTCGGAAGTGGAAATCGATTTTGCGGCATGGAAAGTGACCGAATCGTCGCTTTATTTCGCAACGGGCTATCAGGCCAATATCGGCATATTCCAGACTTTCCTGCGCGAGGGTGACGTCGTGTTTTCCGACGAATTGAACCATGCGAGCATTATTGACGGTATCCGTCTCGGTAAGGCCCGCAAGATTGTCTATCCGCATCTCGATTTAGAGAGACTCGAGGAATTTCTTTCGTCCCCCGATCCCGCTGGCGAAAAGTTCGTAGTCACGGAATCGTTGTTCTCGATGGACGGGGATATCGCTCCGCTGGACAAAATTGCCGCCGTTACCCACAAATACGGTGCCAATCTGATTGTGGACGAAGCTCACGCGGTTGGCCTGTACGGAGCAACCGGAAGCGGGCTGATCGAGGAGTTCGATATCGGCAAAGAGGTCTTTTTGTCTGTCAATACCGCCGGCAAAGCGCTTGGCGTCTCCGGTGCTTTTGTCGCGGGAGACGAAACCATAATTCAATATCTGGTCAACCGGTGCAGATCCTTTATCTTTTCGACCGCCCCGGTACCTGCCGCCGCCGCCGCGATCCGGGAAGCCATCAAATATGTCAGCTCAAATCCGAAACTCCGGCGACGCCACCGCGAGATATGTACCGCATTCGCCGATCTGATGGGCGGACACAAACTCGAGGTGCCGCGGAATTCCACACACATCGTGCCGGTCCTGATCGGAGATTCGAAAAAAGCATTGAGGGTTGCGGAGTCGATGCAATCGCGGGGATTCGATGTGCGTGCGATACGCCCCCCGACCGTGCCGCCCGGGACGAGCCGTCTGCGAATCTCTCTGAACACAAAACATTCCGATTCGGATCTTGAGGCTTTTGTCGGAATCCTCGCAGATGTGTTGGATTCAGAGGGCCAGGGATGAAGATTGAACGGGGAATTTTTGTAACCGGTACCGGTACTGGGGTCGGAAAAACAGTCGTTTCCGCACTCCTCGTCGCTACTTTGAGAAAACAGTCCCCTGTTGTGTACTGGAAACCCGTACAGACGGGTATCGAACGCGATTGCGATACTTCGGCGGTCAAAGCGCTGGCAGGTTGCGATCCATCCGAGATCCACGAGGCGGGAATAAGGCTAAAGCGTCCGCTGTCGCCTCACCTTGCGGCGAGGCTCGAAGGTGTCAGCATCACCGTTAAAGACATTACCGATTTAGCGGAGAACGGGCCTAAAACAGAATTCTGGATTGTCGAAGGAGCCGGGGGTGTTTTGGTGCCCTTGAACGAAAATGAACTGATGATCGATCTGATTATCGAGCTCGGACTCCCTTCGATTGTTGTTTCGAGCACCGGACTTGGTACAATAAACCATTCTCTCTTGACGATTGATTGTATCCGAAGCCGCGGCGGAGAGGTGGCCGGGGTCGTAATGAACGGCGAGCCGAATCGAGAGAACAGCTCGGCGATCAGCGATTACGGTAAGGTAACAATTCTTGCGGAGGTTCCGGTCTTGCGCCCGCTTACCGCCGGCGCAATCGCGAAGGCAGCCGGGAAAATGGATTTTGGGTTGATTTAAGGGCCCGCAAAAAGGGCAAGTTATTAGGTATGGCAATTATAAAGAAGCGCGAAATAGATGTACTGGCACAGATGAACGGCGATGAACTCGAACGATTTGTCGAATCGCTTCCGGCCGGTAAAGATAAAATCGAGGGCCTGTTTGATTTCCTGGAAATGAAACTGGAAACAAATACCTGCGATCATACCTCGCGTTTCGCAATGCAATTTATGATGCAAAACACTCTCAACTTCGCCAAATTGTCGGCCTGGCTGAGCCGGAACGGCGGTTATTGTGACTGCAAAATCGTATCGGAAATCGCGGAGATCTGGCGCGAAGTCTTCGACGAAAGTTAACCGTTTCCCTCTTCTCATCGATGACGCCGGCCCATTCGAATCTTGCCGGGCGGCAGAAGCAGGCGTCGCCTGACACAAACAAATGAAGCTAGTCGAGCGTGATAGAAAGCATCTCTGGCACCCATACACGCAAGAAAAGACAGCACCCTTGCCCATTCCGATCGTCGGCGCGAAGGGCGTATGGCTTGAGACTGAAGACGGCCGAAAACTCCTCGACGGGGTTTCTTCATGGTGGGTCAATACCCATGGACATTCACATCCATATATAAATAAAGCACTTCAACAACAGGCAGAATCGCTTGAACACGTGATTTTCGCCGGTTTTACACATGAACCCGCGGTAAGGCTCTCGGAAATGCTGGCAGAGATCCTGCCCGATGGGCTTGACCGTGTGTTTTATTCCGACAACGGCTCAACGGCGGTCGAGGTCGCTTTGAAAATGGCTTACCAGTACTGGCGGAACAAGGGTCAGGAGAGACGGACATTTGTAGCACTTGAACGCGGTTATCACGGCGATACGGTCGGTGCGATGTCGGCCAGCGATGAATCAGCATTTACAAAGCCGTTCAAGGATCTGCTGTTTACGGTATTGCGGGCCGATGCGCCGCATGCGCTGGAGTGTGAACGATGCGAACAGGTCTGCGACACGTCGTGCGCTTCCAGCCTCGAGAGTCTTTTAGAAAAACATGCGACCGATACGGCGGCGGTGATCGTTGAACCGATGCTGCAGGGCGCGGGCGGGATGATCGTCTGGCAATCGGGGTATTTGAAAAAAGTAAGGGAATTGTGCGACCGCTACGGCGTGCTCCTGATCGCTGACGAAGTACTTACAGGTTTCGGACGTACCGGTCGAATGTTTGCCTGTGAGCACGCCGCAATATCGCCTGATATTATGTGTCTTTCCAAGGCTCTTACGGCCGGATATATGCCGCTTGGCGTCACGGCGGCGACGGAAAGGGTTTTCGAGGCTTTTTACGATGATGATCGACTAAAGACGTTTTTCCATGGCCATTCCTACTGCGCCAACCCGCTCGCGTGTGCCGTCGCGATCGCCAACCTCGAACTATTCGAGCTGGAAAACACCCTGGATCGGATCGGGGCGATCAACCGGAAGTTTCACGAGTACGGACAGACGCTCTCGCAATTCGAGTCGGTCCGCGATGTTCGGATCATCGGCGGTGTGCTTGCGTTTGAGCTCGCGGCCGCGGACGGTGGTTATCTTGCTGATATCGGGCGGGATTTTTATCTCGAATTTCTGCGGAGGAACATAGTGCTGCGACCACTCGGAAGCGTAATGCTCTTCATGCCGCCATACTCAATCAAAGACAGCGAAATCGAATGGGTTTTCGAATCGATAAGCGACGTTCTGCTGGTTTTCGAACGGTTTGGGGTCGCTCGCGTTGATGAGTCCTGACCGCTAACGTCGCAACCTGCCTTAATCCAGGTGCTTTGCGAGAAACTTGCCCGTTAATGAAGCCTTTGCGGCGACAATTTCTTCCGGCGTTCCCGTAGCGACGACCCTGCCACCTCCGATCCCACCCTCGGGACCGAGATCGATGATGTGATCCGCGGTCTTTATAACATCCATATTGTGTTCGATGACGACCAGGGAATTGCCGTCTGAAATGAGAGCCCGAAACGCCGAGAGAAGCTTACTGATATCGTCAAAATGAAGACCTGTCGTGGGTTCGTCAAAGATGAAAAGGGTGCGTGAGTGCGATTTCGTAGCCAGGTGAGCCGCGAGTTTTACACGTTGAGCCTCACCGCCGGACAGTGTAGTCGCGGATTGCCCGAGTCGCAGGTAGCCCAGTCCGACGGCCTCAAGCGACCGCAGGCGATTTCTCACCTGCTTATTTTCCTTGAAGAACAGGGAGGCCTCGCGAACGGTGAGATTGAGGACCTCGTTTATGTTTTTTCCCTTATAGGTCGCCTCCAGCACTTCCGTTTTGAAACGCGTTCCGCGACAGTCTTCGCAGGTGAGTTCGACATCGGCCAAAAACTGCATTTCCACCTTAACCGTTCCGCTGCCCTGGCAATGCTCGCATCGGCCTCCTGGCACGTTAAACGAAAAATGGGAAGGCTTGAATCCCTTTTTTGCGGAATGGTTTGTTTCGGCGAACGCGGCCCGGATCGCGTCGTAGGCTTTAACATAGGTGACGGGGTTTGAGCGCGGCGTTCGGCCGATCGGCGACTGATCGACCATAACGATGTCGTCTATCAGATTTTCACCCTCGATAGCAGCGAAACGCCCGACCTCGCCTTTCCATTCGCCCTTTTGCTGTCTGACGCCGGAATACAAAACATCGCGGACCAGTGTCGATTTGCCGGAACCCGAGACTCCGGTGACACAAACAAAGATATCGAGTGGGATTATGAGATCGATGTTCTTAAGGTTGTTTTC
>JAOTWT010000240.1 GCA_029862725.1 Acidobacteriota bacterium
CGAGCGCTATGGCCGGGGTCTCCCGAGAAAGGTTGCCGACCAGATAAAAAAGGAACTTGCCCTGATTGAAAAGCTTGATCTCTGCGGCTACTTTTTGGTCGTCTGGGATATCGTAGATTTTTGCCGGCGTCACGACATCATGGCGCAGGGACGCGGTTCGGCGGCAAACAGCGCGGTCTGTTTTTGTCTCGGGATCACCGCCGTCGACCCTGCGACAAGCGATCTTCTTTTCGAACGTTTTCTTTCCGAGGAGCGCGAGGAATGCCCCGATATCGATCTAGATCTGCCTTCCGGACCCGACCGCGAACTGGTTATCCAGTATCTCTATCAAAAATACGGTGCCCGCGGCGCGGCGATGACCGCCAATGTGATCACATACCGCCAGCGTTCCGCGATCCGCGAGGTCGGAAAGGTCTTCCAGATCCCCGAGGCGGAAACGGGAAAGCTCTCAAAATTGGCGTCGCACTTCCGCGCCAAACACGACGGCGAGTTTCTCGAGCGCGTAAAGGAAAACTCCGGGATGGAGCTCGACAGCCGGGCGATGAAGTTTATCGAGCTGGTCGGGCGTATACAGTCGTATCCAAGGCATCTCGGTCAGCACTCGGGCGGGATGATCGTCTTTAAGGGAATGCTCGATCACGTCGTGCCGCTCGAGCCGGCCTCGATGGAAGGACGCGTCATCGTCCAGTGGGATAAGGAGGACTGCGCCGATGTCGGGATCATAAAGGTCGACCTGCTGGGACTCGGTATGCTTGCGGCGATCCGCGACACGATAAATCTCGTCTCGGCGCACAGCGGCGAGGAGATCGATCTGGCAAAGATTCCGAAGGACGATCCCCTGATCTATGAAACGCTTCAAAAGGCGGACACGGTCGGTATGTTCCAGGTCGAGAGCCGCGCCCAGATGAGCTCTTTGCCAAAGACGCTGCCGGAGAAGTTCTACGACATCGTCGTCCAGGTCGCGATCATCCGCCCCGGTCCGATCGTTGGGCAGATGTACGGCCCATACGTCCGCCGCCGGCGCGGCGAGGAAGAGATCGATTATATGGACCCGCGACTCAAACCGATCCTTGAAAAGACACTCGGAGTACCTCTTTTTCAGGAACAGCTTCTCCAGATCGCGATGACCGCGGCCGATTTTTCGGGCGGCGAAGCGGAGCAGTTGAGGCGTGCTTTCGGGTTCAAACGCCCCGACAAGAAGCTGCCCGAGATCATAGAACGGCTGATGAGCGGTATGAAGAAAAAGGGCATCAACAAAGCGACCCGTGACAAGATCGCAAAGGCGGTCGATTCATTTGCGATCTATGGTTTCCCCGAATCTCACTCAGCGAGTTTCGCCCTGATCACATATGCCAGCGCCTATCTCAAATGCCACTATTTAGCGGCGTTTACCGCGGGGCTTTTGAACAACCAGCCGATGGGTTTTTATTCACCTGCGACTTTGATCAAGGACGCCGAACGCCACGGTCAGAAGTTTGCGGCGATCGACATCCAGAGATCCGAATATCTTTGCTCGCTTGAAGGTGCAAAGGACGATCTCACAATCAGGATCGGTTTGATGTATGTAAAGGGCCTCAGAAAACAGGTTGGTTTAAGGATCGCCGAAGAACGAAGACAGAACGGGGAGTTCAAGAGTATCCAGGAATTACTGATGCGCGTTCCGCTGATCAACAAAAAGGAGATACGGCGCCTGTCCATGAGCGGCGCGCTGAGGTTTGGAGCGGAAAAACTGGACCGCCGCGAGGCACTCTGGATATCGGAGAAAGAAATCCGCCCCGTCGGACCTCTTTTCAAGAAGGTCGCCGGCAAAAGGGGCCAGATGCCTCTGCCCTTGATGAGCGAGATCGAGGAGCTGCATTCGGATTTTGCGGTGACCGGGCTTACGGTCAGCGATCATCCGATGGCGTTGATCAGGGACACCTTGAAAAGAAAGGGCGTTTCGTCATCGGAGGACTTGAAGTCGATGAAAAAAGGATCGCCGGTCACGGTAGCAGGTGCGGTAATCTGCCGACAAAGGCCTGGAACGGCAAGCGGGGTTTTGTTTATAAGTCTTGAGGACGAGCAGGGAATATCGAATTTTATCGTCATGCCGGACATGTTCGAGAGGTTTCGCAGGACGATCATCGAGAGCTCCTATATGTTGATCAAAGGGGTCCTGGAAAACAACGGGGCCTCGGCGATGGTCAAGGGAATGTATTTTGAAAAGATGTCTTTTATGCAGGTTTACGGGGAGAGCCACGACTTTCATTGAGTTCATCCACTAAGGGAAGCAAGGAATTTTACCGCAGAGAGCGCTGAAGTCGCGGAGAAGATTGGCCGCGGATGAAATTCACTTATCTCCGAGAACCCGACGTTGACCTGTTCCTTCTTCGACGCAAAGATCGCTAAGGACGCAAAGACCGCTAAGAAGAAATATATTCCAACGATATTCTGCGTTGTCATTGAAAGCTGAATCCCACTATTTCAATGTTGATAATTTCAATAGGCCCAATAATGTTTTTGGCGACCTTAGCGCCCCTTGTGTCCTTAGCGTCGAAAACATCAAAAACGCATCGCGGCATAATGGCCGATCTCCTCTCCGCGTTCCCTGCGATCTTTGCGGTAAGAATCCTTTTAGCGATCTTTGCGACCTAAGCGTCGAAAAGATCAAATACGCAACGCAGAAGGCTCGCCGAAAGCGCGAACTCTGCGATCTTTGCGTTCTCTGCGGTAATAATCTTCCATCCTTTAGTAGCCAATCCTATTTGAAAATTCCCCAATTTCCTGCCAAACTGCGCACAAGCAAGACCGCGACGGCAGTAATCTCTTGTGAAGCCTTCGCGAAAAGTTGTTGGACATACTGATTTATCTACCCTGAATCAGTACATTATCTGCCCCAGACTCCCACGCGAGGTGTAGAGAATGCACATTATCCATGTCAAAATGCTGCACTTTAACCTTGAAGAGGGAAATGGTGTTAGCGCCAAATTTGAATTTACCTCGATCAAGCCCGAATTCAGTTGTGAACTTTGGCTGAATATTCCGAAAGAAACACCGATCTCCGAAGTCTATCAAAAGGCGATCGAATTGTTTAAAGAACAGATGTCAGCGTTTGCAAACCTGCCTCCCAGCAGCTTTCATTCCTGATATGAGAATTGTGAAAAAGCAATGAAATCAGTACTTGGCTTCCTCAGGGAACTACAAAAAAACAACAACCGCGATTGGTTTAAGGCCAATAAAAACAGATACGACTCCGCCCGGGAAGATTTCCTCGTGCTGGTCGATAAGTTCATAAAAGGTATCGTACGGTTTGATCCCGAAATGGCCGGTACAAACGCCGCGGATTGCGTATTCAGGATCTACAGGGATATCAGGTTCTCCGATGACAAAACGCCCTACAAAACAGCCTTCGGCGCTTCGATGCAACCGGGCGGCAGAACATGCGGCATTCCCGGATACTATGTAAATATCTCGCCCGGCAATTGTTTTCTCGCTGGCGGTGCTTACATGCCGCCGGCGCCGGAACTCAAAAAGATACGCGACAGGATCGCGGGTGACCTGAAAGGGTTCAGGAAGATCGTTGAAGCAAAGAAGTTTAAGGAACTTTTTGGCGAACTCGCGGGCGAAAAACTCAAGACCGCTCCTAAAGGCTTCCCTAAAGACCACGAGGCGATCGAGTATCTGAGATACAAAGGATTCGCGGCATATCACGACAAGGTTTCCGAAAAACTGGCGATTAGCCCGGACTTCGTGAAGTACGGTTTGAATGTTTTCAAGGCGATGGCGCCGCTTAATTTCTATATGCGGAAAGCGATGAAATAGAAAGCGCAACAAACTCGAAGAAAAAAATTGGAGAGATGCCAAGTTTCCCAAACGAATCGAAGGAATATCGAAAGAAAAGGGACGAACTTCTCGAGGCTGAATCGGGTCTTCGCGAAGAGCTCGAAAGAGTTGCGGCTATGCGCCGAAGACTTCCGCTTGGCGGCGAAGTCAAAAATGATTATGTTTTCGAGTCTTCCGACGGTCCCGTACGCCTTTCTGAACTGTTTGAAAACGGGAAAAAGAGTCTTTTAGTTTACAGTTATATGTATGGACCGGACATGAAGAACTCATGTCCGCTGTGCACCGCCTTTCTGGACAGTGTGAATGGGCATATGCACCATATTCGGCAAAAGATGAATATGGTCGTAGTGGCACGTTCGCCGATCGAAAGGATCATGAGATTTGCGGCTTCGCGAAACTGGGACAAGCTTCCGCTATTGTCTTCGGCAAGCAATGATTTCAACCGCGACTATCATGCCGAGGACAAAAACGGCAACCAGTGGCCCATGGCCAATGTTTTTGTAAAACGGGAAGATAAGGTTTTTCACTTTTGGGGTTCGGAACTGCTTTTCGAAGAATTTGAAAACGGCGACAGGCGCCACGTAGACTTGTTATGGCCGCTTTGGAACTTCTTTGATCTGACTCCCGAGGGCCGCGGCGAGAACTGGTACCCATCCCTTGATTACTGAAAGGGCCACTCATTCGAAGAAGAGCAATATTTGCCGGCAGGAGTATTCAGCTTCCCCGAAGGCCCCTGCGGCTCAAAATAGATCACAAGCTTCCGAAGTCCAACCCGTCATCCTCATCCATATCTTCTTCATCATCGAGACCGGTGCTGTCGTTAAACGAGAGAAACTGTATATCCGCAGGCGTCGTCAGGATCATGAAGGGATCGCCTTTATCGTTGGCAAGCAAAAACCCCGTGTCGACGATGATTCCCTTGCGGTAACTGAATTCAAAACTATAAATATCGCCGTCCTTGAGGATTTCCTTAAGCGCCTCCGGATCTTCCGCGTTTTCAAGCATATAAACCGATTTCACCTGGTGCGAAAGGTAATCCTCAACGGTGGCTGTTTCAGAAAGTTCGATGTCGCCGGTGAATGATGATTCCGACATTTCGATCACCTCGCCGTCGTCGTCGATCGGGATAAGTTCGGACTTTTCGACAAATTCTCCGTCCTGGTTCATCGTCGCAAAAGCGATTCCGCCACGGCCGAAAAGCGTCTGACCATCGCTCGCGATCGAGACGAGTTCGCAACGCTCGTCGTTCTCGTCAAAGGCCTCGATCCGGACATCGCCATAGAGCTTTGTCCGGTCGACCTTTGTGATCGCAGCCGTAAATCGCGTCTTCTTTTTTGGAATCGAAAAGCTGAGGGTTCTGGCCATGCCTATAATAAATGAGACTCGTCGAGGGCCTTGAGGATCAGTCCCGCCTTAACATCGATTTCGGAACGCTTCTCCGTTAGTTGATCAATCCGAGTCTGGAGGTCGGCGTTGATTCTCTTGATCTCGTTGCGCTCCCGCTTTAATGCGTTTACAGTGTCGCGCAGGTCGCTGACCTCTTTCGCTTCGTCCTCCAACATGAAGAGAAGCAAGCTTGATTTATCGTTGAGGTGTTCGAACTGCTCCAAACCCCGGGTCTTCATCGTCATCGGTTTTCCTGTTTGC
>JAOTWT010000242.1 GCA_029862725.1 Acidobacteriota bacterium
CCAGCCGGATTTGACCGCCGCTGCAAGCAGTTCCTGGACGATTTTCCGGATGCGATGGATATGTTTGAAACGCTCGTGACGGGAAACCCGATATTCCAAAGCCGTACAAAGGAAATCGGCTATATAAAAAAAGAAGATGCGATCAGCTGGGGTCTAACGGGGCCGTGTCTTCGCGGAAGCGGGGTCGAGCTGGATCTGCGTGTACACAATCCGTATAGCGGATACGAGAATTACGATTTTGAAATTCCGGTTGAAACCGGGTGCGATGTCTGGGCGAGATTCAGGGTCCGGATGCGTGAATTGTACGAGTGCGCAAAGATCGTCAGGCAGGCGCTTGAGCGTTTGAAACCGGGCCCGACAAAGGCGGATGCTCCAAAAGTAGTACTTCCCGACCGCGACGATATGCGCAAACACATGGATTCCCTGATCCACCATTTCCTGATCGTCGCCGAGGGTTTTAATGTTCCGGAAGGCGAGGTCTATCACGCGATCGAGGCTTCGAAAGGAGAGCTCGGTGTTTATATGAAATCGAACGGCGGCCCGAAACCGGAACGAGTTCACTTCCGCGGCCCGAGTTTCGTAAACCTTTCGGCGCTGCCTGACATGGTCGAAGGCGAGTTGATCGCCGATGTGGTGGCGGTTATCGGATCGCTCGATATCGTGTTGGGGGAGATCGACAGATAGAGAATTCAGAAGTCAGGATTCAGGATTCAGTATTCAGTAGTCAGGAAGTGGAATTATTTCAGAGATTAACGAGTGATCATTGGTCAATGATCATTGGTAAATGATTTTCATGGCAAGCGTAGCAACAGATTATACAAACCAGATCGAGTACTCGGACGAGGTTGCCGAATTTTCCGACGAGGTCGTCGCGGAAATGAAATCGCATCTGACCAAGTATCCGGAAGGGCGCCACCGGTCGGCCCTGATTCCGCTTCTTTTCGTGATCCAGCGCGAGCGGGGATGGATCGACAACCCGGGTGTTAATTACCTGGCCAAGTTTTTGGATCTCGAGGTTTCGGACATCTGGGAAACGGCGACGTTTTACACCATGTTCAACATGCGCCCGGTCGGAAGGCACCATATTCAGATCTGCAAGACGCTTTCCTGCAGGATTATGGGTGAACCGGAAATTACCGAGCATATCTGCAGCCGGGTTGGGATCAAGCCCGGCGAGACTACCGAAGACGGAAAATACACGATTACGATGGTCGAATGCCTCGGCAGCTGCGGAACTGCGCCGATGCTCCAGATCGGGTTCGATTTCCACGAGAACCTGACAAAGGAGTCCGTTGATAAGTTATTGGATTCATTGGATTAGAGATGGTTACTAAGCTTACATTTAAGGCTTTTGAAAGTAGCTGGGATTCCTGGGAGAAGTTGTTTCAGAAGGCGAGTGATTTTGCGAATTCAGTTGGCCGGGAATGCGTTTTGAATATTTCCCATTCCTGTGATGGCGGCAACCGGGGGGTCGTCACGGTTTGGTATTGGAAAGAAAAAACCGAGTCTGATTTTGTTCTAAACCGGACAGATCTTGGCGGATAAGCACGATTCGTATGGAAATTAAGGCAATAGGCTGCGAAGCGCTTCAGCTCAAAATGATGCACGTCGAGAACGGGCACACGCTTGAGGTGTATCAGGAGCACGGCGGTTACAAGAGCCTGAAAAAGGCGATGGACATGTCGCCTGACGACATTATCAACGAGGTTAAGGACTCGGCGTTGAGAGGACGCGGCGGTGCCGGTTTTCCGACCGGCATGAAGTGGAGCTTTGTCCCGCGTGATTCGCCCAAGCCAAAATACATCGTCTGCAACGCCGACGAGTCCGAGCCGGGTACCTTTAAGGACCGGTATCTGCTCGAACGCGACCCGCACGCACTGATCGAAGGCATGCTGATCGGGGCGTTCGCGCTCGGTGTCGAGACCTGTTACATCTATTACCGCGGCGAGTACAAGTACCTGATCGACATAATGGAAAAAGCGATCGAGGAGGCAAAGGCCGCAAACCTCGTCGGCAAGAACATTCTCGGCAGCGACTTCAGTTGTGATTTCTATACCCACACAGGCGCCGGCGCTTATATCTGCGGCGAAGAGACAGCTCTTCTTTCCTCGCTCGAAGGTTTTCGGGGACATCCCCGTATGAAGCCTCCGTTTCCCGCCGTCGAGGGAGTTTATGCATGCCCGACAGTTGTAAATAACGTCGAGACGCTGACCGCCGTTCCGCAGATCATCGAGATGGGCGGGATTGAGTGGCGCGACCTCGGGACCGAACGATCCGGTGGAACGAAGCTTTGGTCGGTGTCCGGCCACGTAAAAAACCCGGGCGTTTACGAACTTCCGATGGGCTACATGGACATGGAGAAGTTCATCATGGAAGACTGCGGCGGCATGCTTCGCGACGACGTCCCTTTGAAAGCCGTAATTCCGGGTGGGTCAAGCGTTTACATCATACGTGCCGACAAAATTCTGGGCGGCAATTTAAGCATGTGCTATGAGGGGCTCGTCGAAGGCGGCTCGATGGTCGGCTCCGGCGGCTTTATGGTCATGGATGAGACGGTCGATGTGATGGAATCGACCAAGAACCTGACGGAGTTCTACAGGCACGAGTCGTGCGGCTGGTGTACGCCCTGTCGTGAGGGCACCGACTGGCTGGTCAAGATATTCAACCGCATTGCCGAGGGCGGTGGACGGCCAGAGGATGCGCAGCTTTTGCTCGATATTAGTGACAATATCGAGGGCAAGTCGTTTTGCCCTCTTGGCGACGCCGCGGCGTGGCCGATTCAGAGTGCCGTAAAGCGGTTCCCTGAGGATTTTAAGAAACATCTGATGCCGAAAGACGCCTAGTATTCAGATTTTCGAATAGTTTTTTCGGATCTTTCCAGGGGAGGAAGAAATGAAAAGATTCGTCTACTTTTTGGACGACAGGATAAATCTGATCACGGTTTTGTTTCTGTTTTGGTCCTTATACTGGGGATTGAACGGACTTGACAAATTTTTTAACGGAAAAAGCGAGCTGCTCCTCGACGGCTGGGCGACCCAGGCGACAATTGTCGACTTGAAGGAAGACGGTGCTCCGAACAAACCGGTTTATAAGATCCAGCCGTCGACGAAAATCGGTTGGTTCGGCGTCAATCGCGACGACAAGATGGCGATGTATTTCCGGACGCTGCACATGCCGAGATGGGTCGCAATCGGTTCGCTTTACTTCTTCGCCGTTGCGGAGATTATATTGGGCGCGATGTTCCTGGCCCTGTTTTTCTGGGGCCTGCGTACGGAAGAGAAGCGGGAAACGGTGAAAAACATGTTTTCCGACCGCACCGTCCACCGTTTGGCTTTCAAGGGAAGCGTGTTGATCTTTGTCGCGTTCTCGACGGGCGACATTCTCTTCGGGGACCGGATGGAGCTCTGGGAGCACGGGACGTTCCTTGTGATGACTCTTGTGACCTACGACATGTGGTACAAGTCGGACCAGTTCTTTCTGGACTTGAGGCGAAAACGGTTACAGGGAATCGACGACGATGACGACACAAATTCCAGGCAAGCATCGTCATACAACTTGAAAACAGATAAGGAGTAAGAATGGGAAAGGGCGACAAAAAAACGAAAAGGGGCAAGATATTTAACGGTTCGTTCGGCAAAGCGAGGCCGAAACCAAAGAAACTCAGGAAGCAGAAGGCCGCTGAGGGCAAAAAGAAGTAAAGAATTTTCGATACGGTCTTATAAAAAATGGCAGATTTAGTAAAAATCACGATTAACGGCAACGATTTTGAGATCGAAGAGGGCACCCCCTTAATTGACGCGTGCAACAAGAACGACTTCGGCATACCTTCGTTTTGCTATTATGCCGATCTCGAACTGCAGGCATCGTGCCGTATGTGCCTCGTAAGGATCGATAAGATGCCAAAGCTCCAGGCCTCGTGCTCGATCCCGGTTCGCGACGGAATGGTCGTCACGACCCAGAGCGAGGAGATCGAAAAAGCCCAGCGGGCGATGGGAGAATTTTTGCTCGCCAACCACCCCCTCGACTGCCCTGTTTGCGACCGGGGCGGTGAATGCGAGCTTCAGGAAATCATCTTTGACTGGGGCGATGTGGAAGAGAGGTTCACCGAACCCAAGAATGCACACCCGGAAAAATTTCTATCGCCGATGGTCGCAAACGACCAGCAGCGTTGCATACTTTGCAAACGCTGCACACGCGTCTGCCACGAGTGGATGGGCGAAGATGTAATCGAAGCCGGAAACCGCGGCGCTAATACTGTGATCGGGACCTACGGAGGCTGGCTCGACTGTTCGCAGTGCGGCAACTGCGTCGAGGTCTGCCCGACCGGGACCCTGCTTGACGGCGTCTACCGGCACGCAACCCGGCCGTGGGAACTGGATCAGACGGTCACCACGGACACCTACAGCTCGGACGGTATGCAGTTGAGTATCGGGACACGCGGCGGAGAAGTGCACCGAATCGTAGCCCGCGACCGCTATGTCGATGGACTCAACGGTGAGTTCCTCGACGTAAAGGCCCGATTCGCGCATGAGTTTGTAAACCATCCGGATCGAATTAAGACGCCGCTAATACGTTATTCAAAGGGCGGGAAACTGATCCCGGCGACATGGGACGAGGCGATTTCCTTCGCCGCAGAAAAATTCAAGGAAGCGGGGAACTCTGTTGGCGTGGTTGCCAGCCCGCGATTGACCAACGAATCCGTATTTACACTCAATCGATTTGCCGGTGAGTTTGGCGGGGGAAAAATCGCCGTCTCCGACCGCTCGAACCTTCCCTCGTTTATGGACAACATGAGCGTGCGCCTCTGTACTCCGAAAGAGATTCGGTACGCCTCGGTAATCCTTCTGATAGGCGGCGAGCCCGAAGAAGAGCAGACCTACACGGCGAAGCAGATGCGGCAGGCGGTGCGTAATGGGGGCGCCCGGTTGATCATCGTAAACGAGGTGCCAATTAGACTTACAGATTCTGCGACGCAATTTGTCCATGTCAACGAGGGCACAATCGACGCCTTAGTGCCGGCCATATTCGGACTCGGGGACAAGAGTTTTGTCGACAGGATCGGCATCACCGGAGCGGAGATCGATAAAATACGAGAGACCATCCAGCAAGCCGAAGGCGATGTGATAATAGCCGCGGGGAGCGAACTCTCGTCCGAAAGCCAGGCCGTTATCGCCGGTTCCGCTTCGCGTTTCGAAGGCGCAAACAGGCGGGTGCTGCTGCGTCCCTTGCCTGCATATAATAATTCTGTAGGAGCGCATGACATGACCGCCGGGCGGATGACCGTTGAAGAAGCATTATCCGGGGTTAAAGCCGCTCTCGTCGGGGGCAGTCTGCAGGACGCTTCACTTTTGAACGCTGTGGATTTCGTGGTCGTCCAGGAATTATTTAAAACCGAGACCACTGCGCACGCCGACATCATCCTGCCGGCCGCGAGTTTCGCCGAATGTGACGGAACTTACACG
>JAOTWT010000244.1 GCA_029862725.1 Acidobacteriota bacterium
TCGCTCCGGCCGCCTGGTTGTCTCGAATCGCATGTGAAATCGTGGGTGTCGGGGTTGGCCCGGTACATCTTAGGACCCGGAATCCTTTTCTTTTTGCAATTTCGGCAGCAACTTCTGTGAAACGTTCGCCCATGAATCTCGAGTCATGGCCAACGACCAACTTCATATCGCCGTGGACGGGACTGGTTTTCAAATAACTGCATATCGCATTCGTTACTAATTTGACATTGTCAAATGTGAACTTGTCGGCGATTACAGCCCGCCAACCTGAAGTTCCAAAACGGATGCCCATAAGGTATTGTCAAAAACTTCCTTAAAATACTTCTTGTAAAATGGTCCGAATCGAATAGAGCTGATTCTTACTTTGAAAAGCAAGGTACGAATTTCTTAAGCTTTTCCTGAGGGTGTCAAAAAGTTAGCATTATTACTCGAATGTTGTAAAGTACTTTTTCAAGTTCGTTAACTCATTTAAGTTCAACAGTTTAACATTTGATGTTGAAGTAACCGTTCAAGAATGTGCTTAAAGGTGAACGAATAGCGAACTAATTTGTTATTTGGTTTTTTAGCTCGTCAACTAGGGACTGAGCCAAAGAATTCGTTCAAGATAGTGAATATTCAAAAGTGAATATTGTTAAGCAGACGTTTAAGTAGATTCGTGAAATCTATGGAGATTCATTTGGTCTGAAACTCATTCCCGTTTTCGTGTATCAATTTGACTTTAGAATCCCATTCTGGAGCGGGGTGTATTGGTTTGACACAGTAGTTCCCGGTTCGCTCCAGCTGTGTTTGCACCGTAAGTCGTTACAATGCACCAGTTTGTTAGATTCCGGGCTGTTAGGCACGCAACTTGCGATGGGTGTTTGGGATTTCTCCACCACGCATTTACGCAAACAGATTTGAGATTAGAACTTTCCGGCAGTGAACATCCGGGAACAGTGGTGCGGAGAGTAATATTTAAGGTTTTAATTTTTTGGAGAAGAACATGCGACCAGTTAAACATTTTGAGAAAGGTCTGACATATATCGCGAAAGGCGCTTTCGGCGCAGTGCGTGCGGTCAACCAGTACAAACCGAACCCTTCGTTTACGCCGAAGTGGTCGGACAAACCACTTTTGAAATCATGGCAAAAGACAAAGCCGACTCTGGGCTTCCCGCGCACCACGGATTCACTCTGCCCCAACTGTGTTATCGAAGCACGCGAGAGTATTCTCAGCGGCGAGAGCGACGTTTCGATTTTGATAAATGACAAAGTCGGCGAAATCAAGGCCGAGATTATCGAACGCGACGGACAAATATGGATGATCAAAGATTGCCCGGAGCATGGTCACTTTGAAGATCTGATGGCGATCGATTCGAAGTTCCTGCAGCACATTGAAGCGAACTTTCCGGGACGCGACATCCAGGCCCACAACGACGAAGATCTGCACAATCATGGTTCTTCTACTATCAAGTACGGCCGCGGAGCTGTATTGACCGTGGACCTGACCAACCGCTGCAACATGATGTGCGACCCCTGCTTTATGGACGCCAACCAGGTAGGTTTCGTACATGAGCTTTCAATGGAAGACGTCAAGGAGATCCTTGACAACGCTATATCGATCAAGCCCCGGCGCCAGATGTCGGTACAGTATTCGGGCGGAGAACCGACGCTGTCACCGCACTTCCTCGATTCGATCCGATATGCCAGAAAGGTTGGTTACAACTCTGTTCAGGCGGCGACAAACGGTATCGAATTCGCAAAATCAAAAGAATTTTGCCGAGAAGCAGCCGAAGCCGGACTCAGATTTGTATACCTGCAGTTTGATGGCATAGGCAACGACGCAAACTCGCACCGGCAGGTAGGAAACCTATTTGACGTAAAACTAAGAGCGATCAACAACCTGCATGAGGCGGGCGTCGATATCGTTTTGGTGACAACACTTGTTAACGGAATCAATAACGACCAGGTTGGAACGATCGTAAGGTTTGCGCTTGAGAATCCAAAGAAGATCTCGTTTGTGTCATTTCAGCCCGTTTCGTTTACGGGCCGTGATGAGCACATTACTGAGAAACGAAGACTGCAGCAGCGCTATACTTTGTCGCACCTCGCACAGGATGTTCAAAAGCAGGTTGGGATTACGGAACCGACACGAGACTGGTTCCCGCTCTCATTGATGGGAGCGTTTGCAGACTTTGCAGATCTCGTACACGGTCCGGAAGCGGACTGGGGCCAGGTTTCATGCGGCTGCCACCCGAACTGCGGTGTCGGAACGGCTGTAATGATCAACAAGGACACCAAGGAAATGGCTCCCGTGCCCGAATTCCTGAATATCCCGAACCTGGTCGAAGACATGAAGCACATCACGGACACGAACCGCGGCAAGTGGTTCTCGAATTTCATGATGGGCCTCGCACTTCTCAAGAACTACAATCCCTATGGCGCTCCCAACAGCCTTACGCTTGGCGGAATTCTAAAGAAATTCGACAAGTCGTTTGGTTTGACGGGCAAAGATTACGGCAAGGTAGACGGAACGCGCACCGCCGAAGACATCGAGAAGCGACGTCAGGACCCCTGGAATTTCCTGTTTATCGCCGGAATGTGGTTCCAGGATCTGTTCAACTACGACTTCAGACGTACTGAGATGTGCATCATTCCCTACGGTACGCAGGAAGGCGAGATTTCTTTCTGCGCCTACAACACGGGGATCGGCTGGAGAAACATCATCGAGCACATGCACCAAAATGCCACTGTCGCCCAGTGGTACAAAGAGCATGGACGCCATGAAGTTTTTGCCCGTGACAAGGAAGTCGCGCTTGCATCGGACAAACATGAACTGATTCTAAACGCGCGCGACCTTGAGCGTCCTGACAAGCCGGAAATGGAGGGCCCGAAAACAGCTGCTGAGGAAATGCAGGAGATGCGTAAGCTCTATAACAAGATGGTTATGGAAAAGAACGACATCAAGGGCGAAAACCTTGTGCAGATCGGCGGTTTGAAAAGCAAAAAAGACAAAGAACCGGTGAACGCGTAATTCGCCGACAAATTAAAACCTGTTTTTACCCGCGGATTCGCATGGATCCGCGGTTTTTTTGTCTAGGATCCGATGACAATCGTTATTGGCCTCTTCGGTCGCTTTTTGAGCGGCATCGAGTGACCCGCCGTCATATATCATGACCCGCATGAATGGGCCGTTGTTCCTTGAATTTCCCGCCTGTTTCCTGTTTAATAGTTGTTTGCCTTCGCTTCGGCAATCATGGCAATGGGGAGAGTGATAGCATTTGGCTTACATAGAATTAAACAGCAACGAGTCGATCGAAAACGCGTTACGCCGCTTTAAGCGCAAAGTGATGACGGAAGAGATCATCAAGGACTTCAAAAAACACCAGCATTTCATACCGCCCGGGCAAAAGGCCAAGTTGAAATCCGCGAACGCGCGAAAACGCAATAACAAGCGCCGTCGCATGCAGCGTTACAACAGACGCTAGTTTGTCTGTTTTGAAACACGCGTGTGCCTCAAGAAATCGACCGTAGGGTTGGATTTTTTCGGCACCGCGTTTTACTTTTAAATTGTGGCGATAATACTTTTGACCAACGACGATGGTTACCATTCTCCCGGCATCCACGCCCTTGAAGAGGCGTTGAAAGATGTTGGAGACGTATACGTGGTCGCGCCTGAATCAGAGATGAGCGGTGCTTCGCACAGCCTTACACTCGCGCGTCCCTTGCGGATTCGACAGATCGACAATCGACACTGGACGGTCGACGGCACTCCGACCGATTGCGTAACGCTCGCGCTAAACCAGATCCTGGGAAGCGACGAGAGGCCTGATATATGCGCGACGGGGATTAACCCGGGCGCCAATATGGGTGACGACGCGACTTATTCGGGAACGATCGCGGGAGCGCTTGAGGCCACCATTCTAGGAGTACCGGGACTCGCTTTCAGCCTTGTCGCCTATCGCGACCACGACTACGCAGAGTCCGCGCGGGTCGCACGGCAAATGACCGCTAAGGCGCTTGCCGAAGGGCTTCCGAAAGATACACTCCTCAACATCAACGTACCAAAGGGAGTCCCGAAAGGGATCAAGGTCACGAAACAAGGTTTTAAGAACTCAAGGCCTGTTATCAGCGAACACATCGACCCGCGCGGGAAACTTTATTACTGGATCGGCGAGGTTCGCGACGGCTTTCATCCAGAAGGCGATACCGATTTTGAAGCGATAGACGAAGGCTACGTATCGGTAACTCCGATGCGAAGCGACCTGACGAATCACGAGGTCGTGGCGGAATTGAAAAGTTGGGAAACCGGGTGAGTATACAGTGTTGGAAAAGTTGTCCAAGTCGACTAAGTTCAAGATTTGTGACGACCTGGTGACGCAGCTCATAACTCTGTCAACTTTGTAAACTCTGTAAACTCTGTAAACTTTGTAAACTCTGTAACTCTGTCAACTTTCGAGATGGACGAATACAAAATCGCAAGAGAAAAGATGGTAGCAAGGCTGCGGGATCACTATAAGATCTCGGATCCGCGCGTGCTTGAGGTGATGGCAACGGTCCCGCGCCATCTTTTTGTTCCGGAAGCATTGAAATTTCAGGCATACCGTGACAACGCCCTACCGATCTCTTCGAATCAGACCATTTCGCAGCCCTATATTGTCGCGAAAATGACTGAACTGCTGGAATTGACTCCGTCATCCAAGGTCCTCGAAATAGGCGCCGGCTCGGGTTACCAGTCGATAATTCTTGCACGACTCGCGAGAGCGGTTTATGCGATTGAACGATTGCCGGTACTCGCCGAGGTTGCGAAAGCCAGAATGAGTGAGTTTGCGATAAAGAACGTGACAATCCAACAGGGTGACGGCTCTAATGGTTGGGAGATTTATGCGCCGTACGACGCGATCCTCGTTGCCGCGGGAAGCCCGACAGTTCCGAAACCCCTTTTGGAACAGCTGAAGACTGGCGGCCGACTCGTGATCCCGATTGGCGACGATCCCAAAACCCAGGTACTGTTCCGGATTGTCAAAGAAGAAAATGGCTATAGATCTGAAGACCACGGCAATTGCTCTTTCGTGCCTTTAATTGGGGAACATGGATGGAAGAATAGTTAGGCGAGTCCTGCCCGTTCTGCGAAAATGGGCGAGTTATATGAGTCCTGCGAGTTTGGCGAGCTCTAACCAGTCTCACTAAACTCGCTGAACTCGTTGAACTCACTGAACTCGCTGAACTCACTGAACTCACTGAACTCGCTGGACTCACTGAACTCACTGAACTCGCTGGACTATAAGAATATGTATTTGGAACATGCAAACATCACGGTAAGTAATCTGGATGAGGCTATCCGTTTCTTTACTGCAGCATTTCCCGATTTTCGCGTCCGGGGCAGGGGACGTGCCGAGACGCCAGGCAACGAACGCGACTGGCTGCATATCGGAAACGAAACAACCTATGTCGCCCTCG
>JAOTWT010000243.1 GCA_029862725.1 Acidobacteriota bacterium
ATTAATGTCCAGAGGGGACAGGATGTTCCGGTCCCGCCAAAGAGTCTGAGCATCGAGGTGCAGGACGAAAACGGCGTTTGGAAAACCGCAAAGGAAAACCTCGGGTTCCCTGCCGGCAAGATGAAGACCGTGCTTCTCGATCTGGACGGTGTATTTCCAAAATCCACTCTGTCGAGGAAATTAAGACTGCGCACCGAGATGGAGGTGTTCTGGGACAAACTGGCATGGGCGATAGCCAAGGAAGGAGATTCAAACTTCACAAAGGAACTCGATTTACATTCGGCCGAACTCCGGTACCGGGGGTTTTCGGTGATCGAAAAACCGGATGATTCGTCGCCCGAAGTGCCTGATTATAATAGGATTATGACGACCGGCCAGCGCTGGCGGGACCTTGTCGGCTATTACACGAGGTTTGGCGATGTCAGGGAACTGCTTCTGAAGACCGACGACCGATACGTACTCGCGAATGCCGGTGACGAAATCGTCATGAAGTTCCCGGAGTTGCCTCCCGTTAAGAATGGTTACACCCGTGATTTTGTTATTATCGGAAACGGCTGGATTAAGGACGGCGACCTGAATTCGGTATTTTCGAAAACTGTTTTGCCGCTGCCGACACAGGCTTCGAACGACTACTCAAAACCGCCCGGCGAGCTTGAGGACGATCCGGTCTATCGGAAGAACAGGAAGGACTGGATCGATTTCCATACACGGTATGTCGCGCCCGATCGCTTCAGGAATGCATTGCGGTAACTGATAACTTAGAACGGGTAACTGATGATTGGTAATTGATCCCTGATAGATGAAGCACATACCCCAAATCGCAGCGGCTATTTTCTTTCTCGCACTCCTCGCGACGCCGCTTGTTCTAAAGCCCTACTACGTAGCGGACTCCGTTACTTTCGACAAGGCGGCCTCAACGAAGAAATTTGGCCTATATTTTGAGGAAATCGCAAAAAATGCAGGGGTCGAATTCGTCCACAAAGCACCGGTACTCGACCCCAAACTCAACAACATAATGCCCCAAATCGCTTCGATGGGTGCCGGGGTCGCCGTTTCGGATTTTAACAACGACGGCTGGAATGATTTCTACCTCACAAACAGCGGCCGCGGCAGCACAAACGCTCTATACCAAAACAATAAGGACGGGACATTCACAGACGTCGCAGGCAGGACCGGGGTGGCCGGTCTAAATAAAAAGGGCGCTTCGATGGGGGCCGTTTGGGGAGACTTCGACAACGACGGATACGAGGACCTTCTCGTTTATAAATGGGGAACGACCGAACTCTACAAAAACAACAAAGGCGAGTCGTTTTCGAAGGTGGACACGGCAGCATTACCGGAATGGGCAAATATCAACACCGGAATCTGGGTCGATTTTGACCGCGACGGCCGGCTCGACATCTTTCTGGGAGGATACTTCCGCCCGGAGATAGACCTCTGGAACCTGCGAGATACAAAGATCATGCCCGAGAGCTTCGAGTACGCGGGAAACGGCGGGAGAAATTATCTGCTTCGAAATACCGGTGACGGCGGGTTCGAAGATGTCACAGAAAAAATGGGGCTCACGTCGACCCGCTGGACACTGGCGGCCGCTGCCGCCGATATCAACGACGATGGATTCTCCGACCTCTTCGTTTCTAACGATTACGGTGTCTCCGAGCTCTACCTGAACGACAAAGGGAAGCGATTTATCGATATTGGCGAGCAATCGGGGGTCGGGTTTTCGCCCAAATCCGGGATGAATGCGAGCTTTGGAGATGTGCTCAATGACGGCAAGCTGGCGATTTACGAGTCAAACATCTACGAGGAAGGAAACTTGCTTCAGGGAAACAATCTCTGGATGCCGACGCGGGACTCGAAATCCGATCAGCCAAGGTTTCAAAACATGGCCAACGGTTTTGGCGTCGAAAACGGAGGCTGGAGCTGGGCGGCCCAGTTTGGTGATTTGAACAACGATGGTTTTCTCGACCTCTTCGTCGCCAACGGCTATGTTTCCGCCGACAAGGGCGCGAGCTACTGGTATGACTTCGCGACGGTAACAGGGGGCAATAAATCGATTATCGGCGATACCAGGAACTGGGCAGCGATGAACGGCCGAAGCCTTTCCGGTTACCAAAACTCGCGTGTCTGGCTGAACGACGGCGGCGGACGATTTTCGGAGGTGGCAAAATCCGTTGACGTTTCGGATATATACGATGGGCGGGCGGTCGCTTTTGCCGACCTTTGGAACCGCGGCGTGCTGGATGTGATCGTCGCGAACCAGAAAGGGCCGTTGTTGATTTACAGGTCAGAAGTTGAAAAGGGACGCAACTGGATAGAACTCGATCTTCGCCCGAAGGGCAACCTAAGTCCAATTGGTACAAAGGTTACAATATTTTGGAAGGGCGCGGAACAGACTCAGGAAGTCCACGGCGGTGTCGGATATTGTTCCCAGAACCAACGCCGTTTGCATTTTGGCTTGGGTGGCACGGATAGAGTCGAGAAGGCTGAAATCACCTGGCCAAATGGCAACCTGAAGGTGATCGAAGGGCTGGCTGCAAACAAGCTGCATATCGTAAGGGAGTAACGTGTGAGCAGTAAGCTGTGAGCCGACCAATCGAAACCGCTTGCGGCACGAAGTGGCGATCACTACCGCCCGGCATCGCAGGCGATGCGAGAATGTAAGTCCGGGCCGGCAACCAACGACAAAACAGATGTCTGTAAACATCGAAAACATTTCTGCTGAAGCCATCCCGTCCTCCGGCTACGAGCCGCGGCGAAAGACGGCGCCTCCGAAAGTATTTGGAATCGACCCGCGGCTGATCATGCCCGTTCTGATCACCATAATATTGCTCGTCGGTCAGGTCTTCTACGGAATTCTGGAAAGCTATGTGATGACGCTCGTCGCGATCGGATCTGCAATCGTTGTCGAACTAATTCTTTCGAGGCTCCTGACCGGCAAATTCGCTTTTCCCGCGAGTGCATATATTTCAGGCATCAGCGTCGGCATACTCACGCGCTCGCCGTTCTTATGGACCTTCGCGCTTTGCGCGGCGATTTCGATAACCTCAAAATATGTCCTCCGCGTTAAAGGCAGGCATATCTGGAACCCATCCAACTTTGGTATTTGCATGATGCTCCTGCTCGCCCCCTATGCCTATTCGACACTCAGTATCCAGTGGGGCAACAACCTTTACGCGATGGCGATTATCTGGACGCTCGGTT
This sequence comes from Acidobacteriota bacterium, assembly GCA_029862725.1. Classification (GTDB taxonomy): domain Bacteria; phylum Acidobacteriota; class Blastocatellia; order Pyrinomonadales; family Pyrinomonadaceae; genus Aridibacter. Next base: position 3,205 of record JAOTWT010000243.1, read on the forward strand.
CGATAATCATCTACCGCCTAAAGAGATTTCATATCGTTCTCACCTATGTACCACTCTTTGTATTGTCGGCGGTTGTTGTCACGTACTGGCAGGGCAATACGTTTCTGACAAACCTGTCACCGATCACGGGTCCAATGTATCAGTTGTTTATCTTTTTTATGATCACCGATCCGATGACCACGGTCCGTAAGTCCAAGTGGGCTCAGGGTTTTGTGGTGTTTTTGATAGTTGTCGCGGAAACGATTCTACGGATCAACGAGAATATTCACGCCCCTTACTACGCTCTTTTTATCGTCGGACCGATCGCCAACCTGGTTGAGATCGGCTTCGAAAGAATTCAGAATTCAGGTGTCAAGAGTCAGCTGGCCGATAACTGATAAAGGTTAACGGATAGCGGATACTTCCGTTTTGCCAAGTCAGCCTCAACGATTCTGAGGCGCGGAAGGCCTCGCGGGGTGAAAAAAAGATTTGTTGATCGCAATAAGATCGAGTTCACAGCGCGCTTGTACACTCAGAAAATCATGTCCAATTCCTGTCGCCGACGGTACTGACTCCTGACGTCTGAATCCTGAATTCTTTTTTGTTGCATCCATGAAACAAATTTGCTACCATAGCGATCCAATTAAAATTAAAGGAGATTATTATGGGCCAAAGCACAGCAGAGGGGTTCAATTTGAGCCACCCGCTTATAGCAGAATTGCAGCATGAAGCAGAGGTTACGCGAACGGTACTGGAACGCGTTCCGACGGACAAGTTCGAATTCCGTCCGCACGAGAAATCCATGACCTTCGGCGAACTCGCTTCCCACATCGTCGACAGCTACACCTGGTATGACGGCACCCTGAATCTCGAAGAGATCGATTTCGCAACTGCGGAATACGTTCCATTTCAGGCAGAGACCAGCGAGGAGTTGCTGGATGCGTTCGACAAGAACGTCGTTGCAGCGGCGGAACTGCTCGCGGCCGCATCGGATGAGGACCTGATGGTCGAATGGACAATGCGTGCAGGGGACCAGGTCATGTTTTCGATGCCAAGGATCCAGGTCATCAGGTCGATGTTGATGAACCACATGATCCATCATCGCGGTCAGTTGTCGGTTTATTTGCGTTTGAACGATATCCCGGTACCGCAAATCTATGGGCCGAGCGCGGATGAGGGACAACCCCCGGAGTAGGCAAAACTAATCCCATTTCAGAAATGCCGTCCAAAAGAGGCTGACAAATCGAGGAAATTTTCTTTTGAATGTCTGTCTCGGCAAGGCGGTTTTTTGTGTCAAATGTGGCGATGTGCCGGAAAGCCAGGACCCCTTCCAGGCGACGGCCTGCCAAACACAACTATACTGGTCCCAAAAACAATTGCGGTGCGTTGAATTGCGCTATATGATTGCGGCAAATATTGAAGCTATTGAATCTATTTCAGGTAATGACGAAAAGACACAACTACCAAGAGATTTGAGTCCATAAAGTTCACGGATTGCAACTCCTCAAACTTGATTAGAACACGTGATAGCTATGCAAACATTCGAATCGGAAACAACCGTGACTTCATTAATCGCTTGGATTAGTTTGAAGTACTTAATTCCAGTTATTGTCGTTACGATATTTTGGTATTTTTTGTCGGAATCCTTAGAGAAGAACGCTTCAAATCCTATCGCGACCTTGCCGGGCACGATAGTAGTGGTCTTGTTTTGTGGATTACTTTTACTTCCTACTTACCTCATGTCCTACATTAAGATGGATAATGAAGGATTAAAGATATCGTCAGTTTTTCGGGGAGTTGTTTTTGTCCAATATGAAGAGATCGAATCAATCTATGGACCATATTTCATTACTTTCACGCCGATTAGAATCAAAATGAAAAAAAGATCAAAGGTGGGAATAAATGTGTTCACGCCGATTCCGTATATCGGCGGTTTCGCGATTGTTACAGAACTTCAGAGTCGTTTGAGTTAGTAGTATTCCGACGCTGTATAGATGCGGAAAAACGATCTCCGTCGCGGGCTCGAACCAGTATTTCGACGAAGGTTTCAAAGGAGGGGGAATGAAGAAATCAAGCTTGTTTTCGAGCGATTTTAGCCGCAGAAAATTCTTGTCATCGGCGGGAAAAGGACTTGGATTGATGGCCATGTCTTCAGCGGCGGTCGGAACACTCTTTGAAAGACTCGACGCGGCTACCCGGAAAGTTGCCCATTTGAGTCCGATGGAAGTCGCTGCGGACGAAGATTTCTGGGCG
>JAOTWT010000245.1 GCA_029862725.1 Acidobacteriota bacterium
CGGAGACAGCGGCGGCACAAACGAAGATCCCGGCGGAGTGGTCGACCGGAAAATGGAAGCGCTTGTTTATTCGTTCATGCGAAAGATCGCAAAAAACGACAAACGTCCGTATCTGACAACAGGGAGATTTAACGAAGTTATCGGCCGGGCGAACCGATACCGGGGCTCGGCGGCTCTGGCCGCGAATATCAGGAGTGCTTCGGCAAACTCGGCCCGTATCGGCAAGCTAGCCTCCGACAACAATTTGCAGCCGCAATTCCTGGCTGCCGCGGCGATTGCGGGATTGGGAAACAGCTCTGGCAACGTTGCCGCCAAGGCGGAAGAAATGGTCGGGACACTTGACCGGCTGACGATCGTACTCGGTAACGAGCTCGCGGACGACGCCCTTTTGGTTATCGCCGCGTATGACGAGGGCAAGGCCGGCAACAATTTGAAGATGCGGGACCGGCTCGCCGGCCTCGCCAAGAAGAATCCAACCGCCAGTTCCCGGGAAATACGGACAATTTGGTTCCTGCAGGAAAAGGGCGAAATTTCGGCAAGCCAATACGATTTCGCGTTGAACTTCCTGGCGGTTGGAACGATTACGCAAAACCCCGCAGAATTTGGCGTCAAGAGTGGGGCTCTCAAACTGGAATAGGTGCAGAAATGAAGGAAATCGACGAATGGGTAACGGGTAAGGTCACGATTTCAATCGGAGGTGCTCCGGTCGACATGCAGATGACCGTTCCGGCGACGCCGGTAACGGTAAGGAGAATGCTTCCGGTTTTCCGCCAGATGACGAATTCTTTCGTCGGCGTAGGTGTCGGTGCGGCGGAAGCAGATGGCAAATCGATTTCCTGCAAGGCTGGCTGCGGCGCCTGCTGTCGCCAGCCAGTTCCAGTTTCCGAGGCCGAGGCGTTTGATTTGGCGGAACTTGTCGAAAATATGCCTGAACCGCGCCGAAGCGAGATAAAGGCCAGATTCGACAAGGCATTTGGGCATTTTGCGGAAAAAGGCTGGTTCGCGAAACTGGACGGGGTTGCGGAGCTGGACAAGGAGATTCGCCATGAGGTTGCCCTCGACTACTTTTCCGAGGGGATCGCCTGCCCGTTTCTGGAAGATGAAAGCTGTTCGATTCACGAAGTCAGGCCGGTCGCATGCCGCGAGTATCTCGTCACATCGCCTTCCGAGAACTGCTCGAATCCAACCGCCGCCTCAATAGACATGGTACCTATCCTCGCGAAGCCCTCGACCGCTTTATGCGCGATAACGCAGTCGAAAACTAAAGGAACGAGCGTAAAATTTGTGCCTTTGATCACTGCGCTCGAAATTGCGAGGCAATATGATGAAGATACGACCGAAAAAACAGGCGAATCGTGGATGGCGGACTTCTTTTCCGAGCTGACACATAGCGAAATCCCGGGTCGCGAAAGGGACGTATAATTTTATCCGGATTTAATGTAAAACTTTTAATATTTACTATTTACGACGAACGCTTTACTATTACGATCTACCGATTATGAGTAAATACCGGAAAATTGTCTGGAATGAGGGCATGCTATTGACTCCTCATCATTTTCAGCAATGGGACAACTATCACGAAGAACTTCTGAATTCGCGTTTCAGGGCGGCGGCTCCGTTCGAGTACGGGATCCTCGATCTTCAGGTCAACCGGGAGGCCATCACCAACGGCGATTTCCAGGTTACAAACTGTCACGCCGTGCTTCCGGACGGGTTGCTTGTAAACGTTCCCGATGCTGGAGGTGTACCGGACATGAGGCCGGTAGGAGACCATTTTCACGCGGAACAGGAAAAGTTGGGAGTTCATCTCGCGATTCCCGCGCGAAAGATCGGCGAGGCGAATTTTCAGGCTAACGGCGCGGAACCCAGTAAAAATTTACGCTATCTACAAGAAGGCGCGCTTGTTAAGGATGAAACGAGCGGTACCAACGAACAGCCGGTCGCTTACGCCAAAAGTAACCTTCGTATCATCTTTGACGACGAATTGCGCGATGGGTTTGCGTCGATAAAGATCGCCGAGCTCGAACGAACCCCAACCGGACAGCTAAAAATATCGGAGGATTATATACCTCCGGTACTGAGATCTTCGTCCTCGGAATGGCTTGTCAACATGATGCGCCAACTCGTCGAAGTGCTTATCTCGAAAAGCAGTTCGCTTGGTGAGCAGCGGCGGCAAAAAAATGCCTCGCTGGCTGACTTTACGACCTCCGAAGTGGCCGTATTTTGGCTTCTTCACACGATAAATGCCTCGATTCCGACAATGTCGCATTATTTTCGTTCGCCGCTGCTGCACCCTGAACGTTTGTACCTGGAGATGGCGAAGATCGTCGGGCAGCTGCTTACTTTTTCGACCGAGGAACATCCGAAAGACATAGTAAAGTACGATCATGACGACCTCTACGGCACCTTTAGCGCGCTGAACGCGCAGCTTCGCGACTTGCTCGAAACAGTGATACCGAGCCGCTGTGTTCCGATACCGCTCGAGAAAACGCGCGAGACTCTCTATGTCGGGAGAATCGAGGACGAGAGGCTTTTCAAGGATGCTGCTTTCTATCTCGCCGTGAAGTCGAAAATACCCGAGTCGAAATTGATCGAAGGCGTTCCGCGAATCGTCAAAATCGGATCGCGTGATGTGATCGACACGATTATCGGTTCAGCCCTGCCGGGTGTTGTGCTGACGCATGCCAGCCCGCCGCCGGCACCGATCCCGACGAGGGTCGGGTTCCAGTATTTTATGCTCGACACGATCGGTCCGTATTGGGACGGCATAAAGGGTTCGAAGGTGATCTCCGTGTACGCTCCCGACGAACTCCCCGACGAAGAAGTGGAAATGTATGCGGTAAAAGGCAAGTAGGGCGATCAGATGTATGGATAGTTTATGAGTGACCGACGTTCGAGCCAAAATAGTTTATTGAGATTCGCCGGGCCGGTATTTGACCTCATTCTCAGGTTGAAGGCTGGAATCGTCCAGCCCTCGAACAGCCTCAGGCCGAAGGTCGCAAAACTCCTGGACGAATTCGAAAAACGCGCTGAACGTTATCGTTTTAATCACAAGGTCGTTCGAGTTTCAAAATTTGCGTTGGCATCGTTCGTCGACGAGACGGTGCTGACGAACAACTTCCCGCTCAAGGACGAATGGGAAAAATATCCTCTGCAGCTCGAGTATTTCGGCGAGCAACTGGCGGGCAACAAGTTTTTTGACAAACTCGAAGCGATGCTCAGGCAAATGAAAGTGACCGCGGATGCAGTGGAGATTTATTACGTTTGTATGCTTCTTGGTTTCAAGGGACGTTACGGCGTCTACGAGCAGGACAAACTGATCTCGATAATGCAGAAGACGGCAAATGCCCTTGTGAAGGCCGGAAAGATCGTGCCGACCGAGCTATCCCCGAACTGGCTTGCGAACGATCAACCGAAACCGCCCAAGAAGAAGGGGATGCCGGTCTGGGCTAAGGTTTCCGCCCTTGCCGGGCTGGCGGTGGCGGTAGTTATTTATATGGGAATGATGCTGGTTTCGATCAGTTATCTACGAGATGCGATGGAAAAATTGTTGTTGTCATAAGGATTGGCTTCGCAGCTGGATATCGTAAAACAAGGGTCCGTGGCGCGGGTCGATTGTGCGTCGTTGATTTATGAATCTTCAGTACTACTTAAATCAGTTCAAATTCCTGCTTGGCTTTGGCGGGCTGATGACGATTTATGGTGGCGCCGGTTTTCTCGTTTTTTATTTGGGCAAGTATGCGGGAATCCAGACCTCCACCCGGGTAGTGATAATTGTACTGTTGCTTTTGACCATGCCGTTCGTCCTGATCGGCGGGTACCTCGTCAACCGAAAACAAAAGAAAAAGGAAAAAGAAGCGGCTGAGAGTGAGGGAGCGGCCGAGGGCGATGTGGCCCCGGATGCGAAGAAACCTGCCGCACCGAGCGGAAATTACGCCGAGTTATCGGGAGGCGCCGATGAAGTCGTTACGTTTCTAAAGGGTTCGAATCTGGGTGCGTCAGGAAAAGACTCGGTTTATTCACTTCCCTGGTATTTGGTAATCGGTGCCCGCGGAAGCGGAAAAACCTCGCTTGTTCTCAGTTCCGGTCTCAATTTTCAAAGTCTCCCGAGCCAAAGACAGTCTGAATTGAATCTGATCAGGCCGACCAAACAGGTCGATTGGCGTGTCACCGGCGACGCCGTATTTATCGACAGTGGCGGACGCTTTCAGACCGAACCCGATCTCGACGAGTGGTCATCGCTTGTCGATACGATCAAGAAACACCGGCCCAAAAGACCCCTCGACGGTTTGTTGCTAACGGTCAATACCGAGCACCTGCTGCAGGCCGATGAAAGCGAGATCGAGGCAAAAGCGAAGGCGATCCGCGACCGGCTCGACGATGCCTCGAAACGGCTAAAAACAAGGTTTCCGGTATATCTGGTGTTCACTCATGCGGATGCCATCGAGGGATTTCGTGACTCGTTTTCGGTCTCAAAGAAAGAAGGCGAGAACCTGGTCTGGGGATCCACGATCCCACTTGAGAAAACGGAAAATGCGCAGGCCCTTTTCGACAGCGAGTACGAAATTCTTCAGGACTCGGTGATGAAGCGGCGTCTGATCCGGCTTTCGGCCCCCTTTTCACCGGTCCGTCAACTCAGAATCTTTAACTTCCCTCTTCACTTCGGTTCAGCACGCCGTAAACTCGGCAGTTTTGTAAGCACACTATTCCGCCCGAATCCCTTTAGCGAAAGTCCTTTCTTGAGGGGATTTTACTTCACGGCCGCACCGCCGAACCTGCAAAGGGGACGTGGGAAACCTGGAAACATCCCTAAAACACTGGGCGAATCTTATTTCTCAAAGAAATTCTTTCGTGATGTGGTATTGCGCGACAAAGACCTCGTCAGGACGTTTCATGAACACCGCCAGAAACCGCCAATCCTCGGGTGGGTCCTGACAACGCTTGCGACGTTGTCTGTGATAACGCTCCTCGGTGTTTCCGCACTTTCGCTCTACAACAACAAGAGGCTCGTCGAGGATGCGGCGGCCAGCGGCGAAGATGTCCTGAGGATGGTGCGTGCCGACAAAGAGAAAGACATTACCAAGAAATCGGAGGAAGATGCCCAACAGGAAATAGACAAGCTCGAGAGACTGCGGCGCGAGGTCGCAAGGCTTGACGACTACGAGCGCGACGGCCCGCCGCTTTCATACCGCTTCGGGTTTTATTCAGGTTCGAGAATTTTCCGCGAACGGCTCTTGTATATCTATTACGTCGGTGTCGAAAAACGCTTTCGTCAGCCGACGCTTGCGCGGCTACAGAAGGAACTCGAGGCGTTTTCCAGGACTTCCCTGATTTCGGCCGGCACCCTTACATCCGAGCAGGAAAAAGTCCTCGACAGGCACTATGATCTCCTTAAGGCGTACCTGATGCTGACGACCGAGTACAAGGA
>JAOTWT010000004.1 GCA_029862725.1 Acidobacteriota bacterium
TGTCTTCGAAATCTGTGATCGTTTGGATGAGTTTGGGTGTCAGGCTGAGGTCTCCATAATCCCTTTCGGCATCGGCGGCCAGCGACGCCATAAACCCGGCCGCCGCTGGTATGTCCAAAGTCGCGAATATGCCCTCTTTTAGTGCCTCTCCCACAAGCAGCGGCCGGTCGAGCCTCAGATCGGCGAGCCATTTTCCGGAGGCCGTTACCTTCTGCTCAGTAAAATCGAGATAGCCGAAACGCTCGAGTACACGTGCCCGGTTTTCAAAGGGCTGCCAAATGTTGCGCCTTAGGTTTTGGATGTCGCGTTCCGTCCTTTGAATGTAGCCGGCATCGGCCAAAAAGGCCCACAAAAGGGTTCGTGCGTTTTCCGGATCCTCGTCCGGCAACAACTGTTCGATCGACAGATCGATCAAAGCTACCGATTCATCAGTTCCTTCACGTTCGAAGGAATATGCGGGCTCTTTTACGATCGGATTCGTGCCTGCGGCAACTTCCGCGTATGCGTCATCCATCGATTCGTCGCGTAGTGGATACCACTTGTCGTAAACTCGTTTTACCTGGCCAAGTGCGAATGTGACCCCCTGGCCGTTCTCCTTCATTGCGGTCACTGAATCATGGTGGACATCGAGGACGAGCATGAATTTTTTACCGCTTTTTCCCCTTGAAATTACGCGACCCTGTTTGACCTGCGATTTAAGCCAGCGTTGACGCATTTCCTCGCGTGTAACCGGGATCTTTCTGAGAAGCCGCTCGCGCGCGCTGCTTAGGCGTTCAAACGCGATTACAGAATCTAGATCCAGTGCGGCGCCCGATTCCTTGATCTCCTGTTCAATCTTCTCCCGACGCCTGTCGATTTTTCGCCTTAGACCCGTAATTTGGCGGGCGGTGTTTCGGAATGCGAAGCTCTTTTCCGCGATATTGCGAACCTGCTCGAAACTCCCGAAGGCGTCGAGTAAGTTCAGGAGGCTGGTGTAGGTCGATCGAAACTTACTTTCCAGCGGATCCGGCGGATCGCTCAGCAACTCGGCCATCTTTGGCGGATTTTGAAAACGGCTCGGGGCGAGGACAACGAAACCGACATTATCCCTTCCGCGCCTGCCCGCACGCCCGGTCATCTGCTGTACTTCGCTTGCGAACAGCGGACGCCAGCCGTCGTTTCCGCGCGTGTCGGCATTCGAGACAACGACGCTCCGGGCAGGAAAATCAACTCCGGCAGCCACTGTCGACGTCGCGAAAATAGCGTTTAGAAGGCCGCCCGACATCATTTTTTCGATCAGCAGCTTCCAGGACGGTATGTGGCCGGCATGGTGGGAGGCGACCCCGGCGCGCAGCATTATCTTTTTATGCTTGTGGCGTTTTACTTCCGGGTAGTCTTTGACGAATTCCTCGTAAAGCTGCAGACGCGCGTCCTTCTTCCCATAATCGGCCTGAAACGTCTTATCCAGTGCGACCTCGGTCGCGGCCTCGTCACATTTTCGGCGGGACGGCACAAAAACAATTGCCGGCAAAAGGTCATAAGACCGCAGAGCGGAAATTAGTCTGGGAGGCGGAATTTCGGGTAAGTTGAAACGCACGCGGTAAGTGTAGAGCGACAGGGGACGAGAGTCACGTCCCAAGCCGAAAATTCAAGGAGTTCAGATTTACACCTTTAGGCGTGAACCTATTCGGAAAACCGGGAATAACGGCTGAAGCGGTCACTCTATACATCGGTCCCCATTAGAGCATTGGCCATCCCCATTCCCACAGCCTGCAGACCGTTTGCCGGACGGATCATAACCTCAAAATCTACGATCTTGCCATCGGCACCGAATTTCAGGATATCGACGCCGCGGACCGTCAGTTCTCCAACTTTCGCCTCGAACTCCAGGACCGCGTTTTCGTCGTCAACAACTTCACGGACATATCTGAATTCGCTAAAAACCTGTGAAGCAGCCGTCAGAACCGCCGTAACGATCGGCCTTCCCTCTTTTGGTTTCCAGACCACGGGTGAATGAAACACGCATTCTTCCGCGAGTATGTCGGCGAGCAGATCCGGGTTTTGAGTGGCCACGAATTCGTGCCAGACGGTTAGGGTCTTCATAATTTCGCAATTATTGAAGACTGATGATTTTGCTGCGGCGAAGGAATCTCATTGAACAAAATCCCTGTCCGCTACGATCGCACGTGATCATCGTCCTCAAGTCGTTTACTCGAAACGATCTTATATAAAAACCCCTTCGCTCGCACGCGACCGTTGCGGACAAGGATGTCCGCGCTTCATTTTTCGGTGAATATTCGTTGTTGTAAGAGCCGGTGCGATTGATCGGCGCCAAGAAGCCAATTCTCCGTACACTGTACCCAGTATCGGATTTTCAGTATTTCCTTTTCCGTCTTCTCCGAAAATCCTGATAGCCGGACTTCTTTTGTGCGAATCTGTTCAGGGTCTTGTTGTACTCGCCGTTTTTGTCGAGAAGGGGATAAAGATCGAGGGTTGGAGCAAGAAACGCGGCCCTTAGCTCAACCGGGCGGTCGCCGCCACGGTCGATCACACGCACGGTTGTCCCGCGGGTTTCTTCGACCCATTCAGCAAATTCCGCGGCGTTGCCGATCGTAGCCGAAAGCATCAAAAGCCGGATTCTGGGAGGTGAAAGTATGATCGCTTCTTCCCATACGTGGCCGCGGTAGTCATCCGACAGGTAATGTGCTTCGTCCAGAATTACAAAATCCGTGTCGACTTCCTCACCCCCGCGGAGCGCGTCGAATAACTGGTTGCGGTAGATCTCGGTCGTCCCGACTATAAGGGGCGCTCCGGGATTCTCTTTCCGATCGCCGGTTAAAATGCCAACCGATTCTTCGCCAAATTCTTCACCGAATTCCATGTATTTTGAATTCGTAAGCGCTTTTAGCGGCGTTGTGTACCATGTCTTACGTCCTGATTCGAGGAGCCGCCGGATTTCCTCACGCGCGATCCATGTTTTTCCACTGCCGGTCGGCGCCGTGACCAGCACGTCCTCAAGTTCGATTGCCTCGAGCGCCTCGACCTGGAACGGGTCCGGTACAAACGGGGACGGTTCAGGCGTTCCGATGCCTTCTAGAAGCCGTCTTAAATCGTCTTCGTATTCGGAACTTTTTTCCGCAATAAATCGTTCAGACTTTCGTTCATACGGTTGGGAATCACCGCTTCGGCGTTGCCCGCCCTTGTATGGGCCCCCCGGATGGCCTTTTTTACGTTTTCCACGCGCCATAGGCGTGATGTTAAGCGTTCATTGAAAGAATGTCGAATTACTTTCTCTTAAGGACTAAAAAGTGCTAATATTCTCGTCCGTGTCCGCAACTAATTTGCGGTATTTTGCGTCCAAAGGATCGACAAAGTGGATTCGGACACAAATTAACAGTCGATATGCAAGAAAAAGAATTTTTACAGGGCTACGAGATAAAGAATTGGGAATTCGGACCTCGCATTTATAAGATCATTGCTGCTTCTACGGTTCTTACCCTTTTGCCTATATTTGCGCTTGCACAGACCAATATGCTGTCAGCGAGCGCGTGCGATAGTCCTTTTGTGGGAACGGTTTGCGAGGTGCTCGATACCGTCTATGCGGGTGCAAAGATCCTTGCAAAAGACACCGGGTATTTTGAAGGCGATTATCAGGATATTCAGCTTAAGGAAGAAAACGAGCTGATTTGGCGCGACGAGACGTATATTGAACCCAAGCTCGTTTATCCCGAGGGCTATTTTGAAATCGCCAATCGTGATGAACTTGCGGCGATAAGAGCGCTCGAAAACCCGGATTCGGGGTTTGCGAATGTCCCGCCGGGCATGCCGCCGATCAATCCGATCGCGCCGCCGACTCCAAAATATAATGCCCCGCGCGCGGCAAACCGCGGCGGCAAGAAGCCGGTATTCCCGAAAAAGAAAAGTAAGGTGCTCGACGGCGAGATCGGGGACGATCCGATCGGGGACCTGATGGCCGGCAACACCGGTGAAAAGAGCGGCGACAGCAAGACGCCGGATAAGACCCCGGTAGCAAGTAAGACGCCTGATGCTTCCAGGAAACCAAAGAACCCGCTCGAAAACCAGACGGCAGTTAAGAGCGATGCGGTAAACGACAATCCGATCAATAGGCAGCCGCTTTATGACGTCGCAGACGAGACCCTCAAACGGGTTGAGGCAAAACAGGTCGATCTCGGCCAGGGATTTATCGTCCGCATGAACGGGGTTGTGACCCCGGAAGGCATGTTGGACGAAGAAAAGTCGGGCTGGGGTAAGGCCGAAGGCGACGAACCGATGATCGAATTGGCCAAGATAGCGATCACGAAGGTCGGCGTCAGCGGTTGGCTCAAGTATTTGAGCGATAAGGATGCAAACCGGCTCAACATCATGTTCGGGCAGAATGACGAACAGATGATCGCCGATGTCAGGTCCGATCTCCAGACCGAGAACAAAGCGAAATCGACCGCTTCGGCGCTGCGCGGCATGATACAGGCTGCGATTCTTGCCGATAAAAACGGCTGGAAGGACATGAAGGACGATGAGATCGCGCTTCTCAAGGCATCGAGCGTAACAAACGAAGGCCGTGTTCTTGTGATCAAGTTTAATCTCGATAAAAGAGTCGGCCAGCAGATAATCGCCGCGCGACTCGCCGAATACAAGCAAAAGAAGGCGGAAGAGGCGCGCAAGAAACCGACCGCCGGAAAACCGAGCGGAAGTCTCGATAAGGCCTCGCGCGACTCGAACGCCGGTAGATGATGAAGTTTAGATCGTTACTTTTTCCCTGAGGCTGGAGTTCTCGATTCCGGGAGTTCCGGCCCGGTTCATTTAACAATGACCATTTACCGTTTCTTGAATATCTCAGAGAGGTACATAAAGTATTCGGATCGCATGTTCCGCTAACGGAGCCAGCTGTTGTAATATAAGCAAGATGTCTCAGGCAAAAAGCCACAACAAATTCTATCTCTTTACTACGCTTTCGCTTTATGTCGGCCTTGTTTTGGTCGGCGGTTCCGCGGAAGTGATCGCGCGTTCGAAACTTACCCAGAATTTCCAGTCATCGAGCTTCGAACTCAGTACGCGTTCGGAGATAGTCTCGTCAAAGCTCAAGTTTCGGAAAAGCGTTGAAACCAGTGACGTCATACTTCACGCATTTCCGGGAACAGCCGTTTACGAGCTTCCGGGCCGTACAAACAGGCTGATTTTTGTTGAACAGTCGATTCTCGCCCGCGACATACGGTTTTCCAACAACCAAATTCTCACGACCAACCTAATGCCAAGACCCGGTCTTTAAGCCGGAATCTGTTAATCCTGTCAAATGACCTATTTACACTCTGCGTAGTCTCTGCGAATTCGGCGACTCCGCGGTTGTTCGGATTATTTGAAATTGTCATTACCGGAAATGCTCACCGCAGAGGCGCTGAGGCCCGCAAAGGAAGCGCGGCGAAATCCTTTCCGCACGAGACAAGCAAAAGCGGATCCGCTTAACAAACAGAAAGGGGTACTCATTCAGCACCCCGGCATAAGGAAAGAATCATGGCAGTCAATAGTTTCGCAGACAGAATTGTAAAGAAAATATTCGGTACCGAAACCGACAGGTATCTAAAAGACTCAAAACCGCTTGTCGAGCACATAAACAGTATCGAACCGGAATATCAGAAACTTTCGGACGACGAATTAAAGGCCAAGACCGGGGAATTCAAAAAACGGATCGCCGACGAGCTCGAAGGTATTGAAGATACAGCTGAACGGCGAAAACGAGAGCAGGAAGTACTCAAAGAGATCATGGCCGAAGCGTTCGCAGCAGTCCGTGAAGCATCGGTGCGCGTCACGGGTATGCGGCATTTCGATGTCCAACTGATCGGCGGAATGGTGCTCCACGAAGGCAAGATATCGGAGATGAGAACGGGTGAGGGTAAAACCCTCGTTTCGACGCTTCCCGCTTATCTCAACGGACTTACCGGCAGGGGTGTCCATATCGTTACCGTGAACGACTATCTCGCGGCCCGCGACGCCGAATGGATGGGTACTATCCACCGCTTCCTCGGACTCACCGTCGGCTGTATTCAAAACGATATGGATGATGTCGAGCGCAAGGAAGCTTACGGCTGCGACATCACTTACGGCACGAACAACGAGTTCGGATTCGACTATCTTCGCGACAACATGAAGTTCGATGTCGAATCGCTCGTCCAGCGTGATCATTATTACGCGATCATTGACGAGGTCGACTCGATTCTCATTGACGAGGCGCGAACGCCGCTTATCATTTCGGGCGCTTCCGACGAGGCGACCGACAAGTACTACACTGCAAACGAAATCATCCCGAAACTGGAAAAAGGCGAGAAAGACGAGGAAACGAAGAAAACGACGGGCGATTATCTCGTCGACGAAAAGAACCACTCGGCGGTCCTGACCGAACAGGGCGTCGAAAAGTGCGAACGCCTGCTCGGTGTCGAGAATCTTTACGATCCCTCGAATATGGACCTTCTCCATTGTGTTGAGCAGGCCCTCAAGGCGCACACGCTCTACAAAAACGATCATCACTACGTCGTCCAGGAAGGCGAAGTGATCATCGTCGACGATTTCACGGGAAGACTCATGAGCGGCCGGCGCTGGTCCGACGGACTGCACCAGGCGGTAGAAGCAAAGGAAGGGGTAAACATCGAGCGCGAGAATCAGACACTCGCGACGATAACGCTCCAGAACTACTTCCGCATGTACGAAAAACTGTCGGGTATGACCGGTACTGCCGAAACGGAAGCCGAGGAATTTGGCGAGACATACGGACTCAGCGTGATCGTCATCCCGACCAATCGTCCAACGGTTCGTGACGATCATTCTGATGTGATTTACCGGACGCTTCCGGAAAAATGGAATGCCGCCGTCGAAGACATCATTGAATGCCACAAACGGGGACAGCCGGTGCTGGTCGGAACCGTTTCGGTTGAGAACTCCGAACTGGTGGCGGGTCTTTTAGAAAAGAAAGGTATCCCGCACAACGTTTTGAACGCGAAGTATCACGCCCGCGAGGCCGAGATTGTAGCGCAGGCGGGCCGCAAGGGAGCGATCACGATCGCAACCAATATGGCCGGCCGCGGTACGGATATTATCCTCGGCGGTAATCCCGAATTTCTGGCAAAAGACTATCTGAGGCGGCAGGAGATCAATCCCGACGAGGCTTCCGAAAAACAGTTCCAAGACGAACTCGCAAAAGCAAAACGCGTTTCGGATGCCGAACACGAAGAAGTGATCGGGGCCGGCGGGCTTTATATTCTTGCCACCGAACGTCACGAATCAAGGCGCATCGACAACCAGCTTCGCGGCCGATCAGGCCGCCAGGGCGATCCAGGTATGACCCGTTTTTACCTGTCGCTCGAAGACGACCTGATGCGAATTTTCGCCGGCGACAAGGTCCGCTCGATGATGAGCTGGCTGGGGATGGAAGAAGGAGTCGCGATCGAGTCGAAGACGGTCTCGAAACAGATCGAACGCGCCCAGAAGGCGGTCGAGGCGAGAAACTTCGAAACCCGAAAACACGTCCTCAAGTACGACGACGTGATGAACAAGCAGCGGGAGACGATCTATGGACTCCGGAGGCAGCTCATGTTCGAACCCGAGCACCGCGAGTACCTGCTCGGGGAAACCGGGGTCGCGCGCGATCTTCTTCGCGACCTAACCGCTTACTTCCTGAACACAGAGGTATCGCCTAATGAATGGGATATCGACACATACGCCGCGGAGATCGAGAGCATCTACTCGATCGACCCGGCTGTCGACGCGGATGTCGATTTCCGGACGATGAATGCCGACGAGATCGAAGAAACGATCTGGAAGAAAGCGAGCGCCGTTTACGCCGAGAAGGAAAAACAGGCCGGTGCCGAACAGCTGCGTGCCTATGAGCGCTACATCATGCTCAACATCATCGATTCCCAGTGGAAGGATCACCTGCTTTCGATCGACCACCTCAAACAGGGGATCGGTCTCGTCGGTTATGGGCAGAAGGACCCGCTTGTCGAGTACAAGAAACAATCGTTCGATATGTTCCAGGACATGCTTGACCGGATCGACACAAACACGACCCGTTCGCTGTTCAACCTCGAGATCGTCCAAAAGGACGAGCAGGAGGAAATGGAGCGTCTCGAACGTCTCGAACGCCAGCGCGCTCAAAGACAGGCCGCCGGAATGGCATTTACGGGAGCTTACGAGGGCGTCCAGGCGGCCGGCGAAGAGGCTCTGAGACACACGCCGTTTGTACGCGATCAGCCGAAGGTCGGGCCCAATGAAAAATGCCCGTGCGGTTCCGGACGTAAGTACAAGAAGTGCCACGGGGCGGGGGGATAACGAGCGAACAAGGAGTCAGGAGTCAGTACCGACTGCTGACTCCTGAATTCCTAGAAAGCCGGAGCTCCAACATCTCCATCAACGGTTGCGGCTATCGAACGGGAAACAAGATTCATCTGATCCGGATCTTCGGTTCGCAAAAGCAGTTCGAGCGGTCGCCCGCCGAGTTGCGCGGCCTCGACGACCATTTCGTCAGACTTATATCCGCGCACCTCGTTGCTCGACCAGAATTCCTTTTCCAACTTGTACTGATCGATCAGCAACGCCTCGAGCTTGTCGATCTGTCCAGGCTGATTCGTCTCGGTTCGGATAGAACGCGGCTCACGGTCGGGGCCGAATATCTCAAATATACGGAACGCAGGGCGTGCGATCATTTCCTGAAGGGATCCCGCAAGCCAGGTCATATAACGAGCCGTGGTTTCTTCGAAAGTCTCGGGAGTGCAACCGGGAAATGCAACTACTTTCAGGTCTTCCGCAACGATCGACATCTGCAGATGCGGGTTATACGAAGGGTCTTTTGTGTCAGTTCCGATACGGAAAAACTCATCGACGGGCAGGGCCGTATCGCGGCGGTAGTATTCCAGCACGGTCCCGATACTAAAGTCGAGTTTTTGAATGTTGATCCAGCCGGTACTGCGCCCCATGACCTCGAGAAAGTTCTTATAGGCCTCGGGCAGTTTTCCGCCGGTGCGATCCTCGAGTTCTATAATCTCGCCCTCGCTCGCACCCTCTATCGAATCCGGAAATTCCGGATCGTAGTCCATGATATAGGCCAGTACTTCTTCGAATAAGATCATAATTTCTATCTAATTAACTGACGATGCGATTAAGCTTTTAGCGTGCTTCGTCAGCCATAATGTCCAGCTCGGGCGCGATTTCTTCCTGTCTTTCAGCCAGCCCGCAAAGCGTGTGTCCCAAAATGGCCCGGCAGCATTCGCACGATGGAACATACGCGCCTGACTCGCCAAAGTCTTTTTGTGTTCCAAGGTCCTTACCGATCCAGATCTCGGCTATACCCACCGGTGTCCAGCCTTTTCTTTGAGCATCAGCGAGGAGTTTCGGAGCGGCGCAGTTGCCTGTTCTGCCGTCGGAAACGCGCGCGGCATCAGTACAGGCGTCTTTTTGTTTCTTGGATTCGCCTTTGAAATTTGTTATCTCACGCTCCCCTGCATACTGCTCGCTGACTTGCTGGGTTAAGGAATCGCGTTGTGCCTCGAGTTTCCTGACCTTTGCAGATGCCTGCTCATATGCCTGTTTTTCTGGATCATAACGAGCTTCAATTTCAGCCTTCTCGGCCTTCAGTGCAGCAGCAAGGCGGTCCTTCTCGGGTTTATCTATGTCAGTCCGCCTATAAATTGGACCGAGTTTTGCAATCTTTTCCTTGATTGCGGGTTCCTGAGCAGATTTTGCATCCTGATAAGCTTTAAGAGCTCGGTCGGAAGCCGCAGTTTCGTTCACAATATTTTCTTTAACTTGAGCCAATTCTCTTTCAAGCTCCGCCGCCCTGGCTGAGTCCGCCGGCGGAATGCTATTCGAATATCCCTCTGCGTCACGGATTCCCGACTCGTCAATCGCTCCCGAAAACGCACGCAAAACCTGGGTTTCTCCCGCGGCATCGACACAAAGGAGCACACCGAGCATGTTTCCTTTTTCTTCGTTGAGGCGGCTTAGTTCGACTCCGCCCAGATTACCTTCCCTTTGCAAATCATCATAGAACCGAGCTGCCTCTGCCTCCGCCTCCGCAGAACGGACCAGGGAATGAGATCTCGTTGCGCCGGCTTCTCGACCACACTCCGCGCAATTTCCCCCGTGTTCGGGAACGCCCTCTCCACCGGCCAGCGGACAATCGGTGTTTGCCGAAGCCGCCTGGGAGCCGTATGCCGCGCGCGTTCTGGCAGCCGAGGCTTCAATCCTCTCAGAAAGCGAACGTCCTTCGTCGGCTCTCGGTGTCATTGCCCGGCCTCCGGTGCACGCCGGCGTATCTCTTCCCAATCGGACTCCCGCATTGTTTCGATAATGCGGTCGATCTTGTCGTCCGGTTCTACTGAAGGATGCGTGAGTATGTAGCGGACCGTGGGATACTCATCGAAGTCAGGTGCCGACAAGAACTGGAGCTGGACAAACATCGAAAGGGAGTACTTCTGTTTTAATCCATAGGACTTTGCCTGTTTGAATCCATCCTCAACCTTTGCTCGCAGGGCCTCGTCATCGAGGTCCTTGCACTCGTCGGCGTGCTGTGTACGGATCTCATGCGCGACCTCTTTGACGAAGTCCTGTTCCCTCGCTTTTTCAATCTCGTTTATCTGTGCGGTACGAATCTTCATTAAACAGCAATCCCTTTCCCACGTATAAATCCGGTTCTTAAAAAAAACGGACGAAGGCCCAAAGAAGCCGGCACAGAGTTGCGTAATGCGCCATTTTTCTCAGGCAAAAACTATAGCGCCGTTCCGCCGGGCAGTCAATAAAACCGAAAAAGGATGAAACCTGTAGGCCAAGCGTAGTAGTATTGAATGATAAGCCGAATACCAAGGGGGTTTCTGAAATCCCGGATTTTGAATCCGAAACGCACTTTTTTGCGAACACGAAATCTGAGGATACGTGTATATGCGCCATTTTTATCAAAAAGTACTGGCAGGTACCGGTTCGATAGATCCGGTTGGTGCCGTGCGTGAAAGACTCGGTAAAGCGAGCACCAGGCCGACGTTGATCGAGGAAGGTCTTCGGAAGTGCCGCGATATAACAAAGAAGTACGGCACGAGTTTTTATTTTGCCACCCAGTTTTTTCCCGACGAGGTTAAACAGGGGATCTATGCGGTCTACGCATTCGCAAGGATTCCTGACGAGATAGTCGACGACCCCGACAACAAGGACCGGGAGGATGCCGTAAAACGCCTCGAGGCTTGGCGGCAGAATTGGTTGCGGTCGATGCAGAGGGGATATTCCAGCGATCCCGTGATGGCGGCGATCGTTTATGTTTTTGACAAGTACGAGATTCCGGTAGAAACGGGCGAGGCGTTCTTGCGTTCGATGTTCATGGACATGGAAAAGAGCACTTACGCAGATTACGAGGAACTCGAGGAGTATATGTACGGATCCGCGGCGGTGATTGGCCTGATGGTCACGCGGATCGTCGGATTTCAATCGGAAAAAGCGTTTCCGTACGCCGAAAAACTCGGGCATGCATTCCAGCTCACAAACTTCCTACGCGACATAAGGCAGGACTGCGATGACTTGGGTCGGATCTATATGCCGCTGGATGAGATGAAAGAAGCAGGTCTGGCGCCCGCCAATATCAAGGCGAGAATTTATGACCAGAGATTTGTCGATTTTATGAAATCCCAGATCGCGCGAAACCGGGAGGTTTATCGCGAGGCCCTACCCGGAATTCGGCTCCTAAAATGGCGCGGCCGCCTGGCGGTGAAAATCTCATTTGTGCTTTACAAGGGAATACTCGAGGAGATCGAACATGCGGATTACGACATTTTCCGCGGACGTGTCAGAACGAGTTTTGGAAGAAAGCTCTGGCTTACCGCAAAGGTGATGATCGGTAAATATGAATAAGAAGGTCGTCGTCATCGGATCGGGCATTGGCGGGCTCGGAGCTGCGGGATTGTTTGCCAAAAAGGGTTACGAGGTCACAGTTCTCGAAAAGAACTCTCATCCCGGCGGACGTGCCAACACCTTCGAGCACGACGGCTTTCGTTTCGATACCGGGCCCTCCTGGTATCTAGCTCCCGATCTGTTTGAGCACTACTTCAAGCTTCTCGGCGAAAAAATCTCCGACCACCTGGACCTCGCCCGCCTGGAGCCTTCTTACCGTATCTTTTTCAAAGACGACCCGGAGGACGTCGACATACATTCCAATATCGATGTCGACTCCAAGACGTTTGAATCCATTGAGCCAGGCGCCGGTGACAAGCTAAGGGCTTATCTGAATCAGTCCGAGTACCAGTATCAAGTTGCGACGCAGCACTTCATGTACAAGAACTATGATACGGTTTTTGATTTTTTCACAAAGCGCGATGATGACCGAAGGACAGAAACTCTCTGTCTTCTCGAAAATGCATAGTTTTGTCTCGAGGTTTTTCAAGACCCGGAAACTGCAGCAGATCATGGAATACACGATGGTCTTTCTCGGAACCTCGCCTTACGAGGCTCCCGCTCTATACAACCTGATGAGTCATATGGACTTCAACCAGGGAGTCTTTTATCCGAAGGGTGGATTTTACGAGGTAATTAAGGCGCTCGTTTTGGTTGCCGAAAAAAACGGCGCGGTAATCAGGACCGATTCGGCAGTCGAGGAAATAATGACGGAAAATGGTAAGGCTACGGGTGTCCGGGTGGCCGGTGGTGAAGTGTTGGAGGCCGATATCGTAATCTCGAACGCGGACATGTGGTTTACCGAGACGCAACTTCTCGACAGTCGTTCAAGAACCTACACGGAAAGTTATTGGAGCAGACGCGTGATGGCTCCGTCCGCGTTCATCATGTATCTCGGCATGAAAAGGAAAATACCCGGCCTGATCCACCACAACCTGTTCTTTTCGCGCGATTGGCGGAAGAATTTTGACGACATCTACAAGGACCCTAAGCTTCCGGACGAGCCCTCGCTTTATGTTTGCGCACCGAGCGTAACTGATCCGAGCGTCGCCCCGGAGGGAAAGGAAAATCTGTTCGTTCTTGTTCCGATTGCGTCCGGGCTCACGATCAGCGAGGAAGAAGAGGAAGCATACGCGGAGAATATTCTGGAATTGATCGAGAACGAAATGGGCCTTGAAGGGTTCCGCGAGTCGATCGAACACAAGCGCGTCTACACGGTCAAGGATTTTGCCTCCGATTACAACAGCTATCGCGGTTCCGCTCTCGGTCTCGCCCACAATCTCTGGCAGACCGCGATCTTTCGTCCAAAAAACCAGTCGAAGAAACTGAAGAATCTTTTCTATGTTGGAGCCGGCACGAATCCCGGTATTGGAACGCAAATATGCTTGATAAGCGCGGAGTTGGTTTACAAAAGGGTCCATGGAATAACGACCGCCGAGCCGCTCGAAAAGGTTTGAAACATGCGGTTCAGACAAGTTTTGGATAGGCGATCACCCAAAAAAGCAGAAAGCCGATCACCGTGTTGAGAATTGGGAACAGCTTGTAGACTTCAAAGAGGCGATCAGAATTCCTGAAGCGAAATGAGAAGGCGAGCATGATCAGGTATGCGGCCGCGAAACCCACGGCAAAAAATCCGATATAGCGGTAGGCGATTGCGGCGGATACCACGTAGCAGACAAGACAAAAACTGAGTGTTCCGGCAGAACCAAGTTCCGTTGCAATTGTACGGATCCTGGCTTCCCGGTCGGATTTAATATCCGGAATCGCCGAATAGGCATGCATTGCCATGGTCCAACTTCCGGCTCCCGCAGTTGCGAGTAACGAAGGAGAATTGCCGGAAACCAGCATGTAAGCGAAGAGAGCGGGAAAAATGTAAAGAACGTTGAAAACCGAGTCCAGAAAGGGTTTTGTTTTTGCCCGCACGGGGGGAGCTGAATATCCGATTGAAAAAAATAGAAAACCGGCCAATGCCGGAAATGTGCGCGGGTAGCCCAGCAAAGCGATTGCGAGAAAGGGTAAGTTGGCGGCCATGATCGCTATCACCAGATTTCGTCGGCGCTCGGGCACGACAACCAGTTCGTAATCACGCTTCTTCGGGTTCAGCTTATCAGTCTCGTAATCGAATATGTCGTTGATCCCGTAGATCAGCAGGTTTGCGGGAAACAGGAAAAAAGCGCCAAAAATCAAAACCTCGAAATCCGTGAATTGAGAGGAGTTCTGCGCGGCGGCCGCGATTCCGATCAGATACGGCCCGATAATGTATATCCAGAATCTGGGTCGGCTGATCTTCAAAAGGAAAGTTAATTCGGACACGATTGAATTGTATCTCATTGATGCGAACTAAATTAAACATAGCGGTGTTTATTCCGGTCATCCTGCTTCTGGCAGCCGGCGCGTTTTTTATGACGCACGCGGAAATGCCGCCCTGGTCATATCTCGTTTCCGGCGCCAGTGTACTGCTTTTTTTAATTCCGACCGCGATCGCGGCGGTGCGTTGGCTGGGCAGGTTTCATGCGGCTATTGTCTTCTTGTTGCTGGGGGTTTATGCCCTGACAATTGAAACAACGGCCGTTGTAACAGGATTTCCCTACGGACATTTTTATTATTCCGATGAGCTTGGCTTCAAGATCTACGGGATTGTCCCCTGGGCCGTGTTTTTTGCCTGGACGCCTCTCTTACTCGCCGCCTATGTTTGCGCGCGCACCATTTTTCGGTCGGCCGCGTTACGTGTCGCGGCGATAGCGGTCCTCGTCACGGCGTTTGATATGGTTCTCGATCCGGGGGCCGTCAAGGCGGGATTCTGGACGTTTGAAGAGAGCGGTGAATACTACGGCGTACCGGTTTCTAATTTCGTCGGGTGGATACTCTCAGGCGCGGTTGGCGCGCTAATTCTCGAACTCGTCTTCAAAATCATCCGTCCGTTACTGCCGGTGCCGGTCCAGTTGATGCAAAGCGGTTTCCTGACGATCTTTTATTGGACCTTTGTCGCAGTCTTCGCGGGGATGTTTTTGCCGGCTGCGATAGGTGCCGGATTGACCGTTATTCTGGGGCTCATCTACTTCCGATATCACTATTCGTTCGACGAGATGGTGGTATTGGTGGACGAAGAAAACCGACCGATCGGAACCGCTCCCAAACTTCCTGTTCACACACAGGAAACACCGCTTCACAGGGCATTTTCCGTGTTCCTTTTTAATCGAAAGGGCGAACTCCTGCTGCAGCGGCGGGCGGAACACAAGAAGACCTGGGGCGGCGTTTGGTCAAACTCATGTTGCGGTCATGTCATGCTTCACGAGCCGGTCAGGCGGGCTGCGAAACGGCGCCTGAAATACGAGCTCGGCATAAAGGGCGTCGAGTTGACGAACGTCCTTCCGGACTATCGTTACCGAGCGGAAAAAGACGGCATCGTTGAAAACGAGATATGCCCGGTGCTGGTTGGGTTTGCCGATGCCGATCCGGTGATCAATCCTGACGAGGTAGACAGTTGTGATTGGATTTCGTGGGAAGAATTTCTGAAAGAAGCCGCTGATCCCGATACGAGATTCTCGCCCTGGGCGGTTGAGGAAGCGCGTTTGTTGTCGGAAAGCGAAGAATTCAATGATTGGTATGAAAAGGTCACGAGTTAGGCATGCGTGAATGAGTCTTTTGAAAAAAGTCCCGAAGTGACGAACTGATCGTAGCCGTGGACTTCAGTCCACGGTTGTTGATCGACAAACACGGGTTGTCGCGCGAGCGGCAATTCAAAATTCAAACGTCGCTGACACGACTTACATTCATCATCGAATCGTCCCGTCGCTTGAGATCTCCGCAGACGCGGCTCTTCCCTCAAGCAACTCGAAGCATGCCGCGATTATCGGTTCCGGCCCCTCAAATCCATGCATCTTTCATCATGAACTTGTATTGGGTGTTACACTTAGCGTTATGTACAAAGGACAGGTGCTTCTATTCGCGATCTTCGCCTTTCTGGCGTTGGAGCCCCTATTTGGACAGGACGCAGGGACGATCGCGCTTTACGAAGCGGGAAATTACAACGAAGCTTCGGAACGATTTAAAAAAGAGCTCAAATACGATAGCCAAAACGCTGGGCTCTGGAACTACTACGCCCTTTCACTTCAAAAACATTCGAAATTAAAGGATGCGGAAGAGGCGTATAAAATGGCGTTGGAGTTGGATCCTTCAAACTCGGACTATGTTTCGAATCTCAGTTTTCTGTACCTAGCGAGGCGCGCATGGAACGACGCCGAAAGTTCAGCAACGGTTGCGCTCAAGATGAACCCGGAGAATGGAAATGCTTATTATTCGAGGGCAATTTCCAGGACAGAGCTCGACAAACTCGAAATGGCGATGGAGGACTGCGAACAGTCGATATCGTACATGCCGGGCCGGGCGTCGCTCTATATTTTGAAGTCTGAGATATTTCTGCGCAGGTTGATAAAAGCAAGCGGTCCGGACGATTTAGCCGATAGAATCGCGATCTTAAGGTCTTCAATTGAGGCCTTGGACCGCTGTCTTACAGTCTGCGTGGGAGAACTCTCGGAAATCAGGAAAAGGATCGAAAGCCAGAAGGCGTTGTTCCAGTATTATGAGATCGGACAGGTAGACGGTGAAGGTCCTCATGAGCCATTCAAAGAGTGCGTGCCGCTGAGGATCAAGACGAAACCGAGACCCGGATACACGGATTCCGCGAGGCGAGAGGCCGTGACAGGGACGATTTCCGTGCTTGTCGTTTTTAGGAGCGACGGAAAGATCAGGCAGATAGTGCTTCTTCAGGGCCTGCCCGCCGGACTAAACCAGAAGGTTCTCGATTCTGCGAAAGGGATCGAATTTGAACCGGAAAGATGCGACGGGAACCCAATTACAGTTGTAAAGACAATCTCATATCGTTTTAGTCTCTACTAAAATCTGCAAAATGCGGCGAATACGTTTTCAAAAAATTGCGATCGGGCTACTTACATTGCTGGTTACAGCAACATCAGCGTTTGCTCAAGAGCGGCAAGGGGTAGCGGTCTATACCGTCGAAGATTCGATCCGTACCACCAAACAGCTCAAGAAACAGTTGGAGGCCGATGGTCGCAATGCGGAGCTTTGGAACTCACTTGGCCTTGAACTGTTGTACCAGTTGGAATTTGAGGAAGCCGCGAAGGCATTTGAAAATGCGGTCGCGAATGATCCATCCAACACCGATTATGTCTTCAGCCTCCAGTTCGCATTCTTAAAAAGCAGCGAGCCGGCCAAAAGGCGAAAGGCCGCGGCGAAGGCATTAAGGAAAAACCCTTCCGACTCCCGTGCCTATTTCGAACTCGCAGTCGCCGGTTTTAACGAGGGCAATTGGGAAGCTGCACTCTCGGATGTCGAGACTTCGCTCCTTCATGATCCCGGATTCTCCGCGGCTTTTGCATTGAAATCCGAAGTACTGTTGCGACAATATGCGCGGTTTAGGGTGCTGCCACCGGCTGCCGAATCGATTGCCTTGCTAAAACGATCGATCGGGGTGCTCGAGGAGTGTCTAAAGGTCTGTGAATCCGACAAGAACAAATTAGAGATCGCGATCAAAGAGCGATCGATGATGGCCGCCTATTTTGAAGGTCTTCTTTCAAAGGGCTCCGGGTCCGCAGGTGGACCGCGCAAAGTTCGAACTTCGGGACCCCCGGGCTATACCCGTGCCGCAGAGCGTCTCCGAACCAATGGTTCTGTCCGCCTCGCATTAATGTTCAATTCGGACGGAACGGTCGGACCGATCCTTGTCATCGACGGACTGCCCGCCGGAATGACGGAAAAGGCAATAAACGCCGCGAAGAGCGTGACTTTTGAACCTGCGAGAATAAATGGAGAGCCCGTAAACGTCGTAAAAACGATTTCCTTCAACTTCTCTCTCAACTAGCTGGCGACGGCGCTGCATTGCGAGTGAAGGTTTTCATATCTTAACCGCGCGATCGCCAACCCTCACGACGCCAGGCCTAATGACCTTCGCATTGACACCCCTCAGATGAAGCTCTTTTCCGGCGGGCGAGTTTACAAATTTTACCGCTTCGACCCCAAAACGGTCGGCAAAGGCGCGGCACCCGTTGTGCGGAATTTCTGTTATTTCAACCACGGCTTCGCCTATCTCCAAACGGCTCCCGGGAGGCAGGTTCTTGTCGCTCAGATCCAGGTCGAGGTAAAGCTGGTCGCCGGCGAGCGAGCGCCGGTCCTTTTCCACGGCGATCAGATCGATCGCCCGTGAATTCATGATATTGATCTGCATATCCGGATGTCCGAAGCCGTCATTGGTACGCGAACTCCCGTTTGTTTTCCATTTGTCTCCGATCAGCCCGAGTTCGAGGTCGAGGCGACCCTTGGTGAGGGTTTTTCGGCCGCCGCCGTCGGGGCGGCAGACGATCAACTTCAATTCGCCGTTATTCAGTGGGGATTCTCGTATGTGATCCAGACCGGCTTCGAGTTCCTCTTTTGTCACGTGCCTCATAGAATTCGGGTAATTATCATTGATTCCCGCCGGTTTATCCGTCGGGGGATCAAACTCTTAAAAGGAGTTCTCTGCATCGTCCACGCAAGGAGGACCGTGCTGTTACATTTTATTCTACGATTCCAGCTTTCAAACTGATTCAACGTCCGCACAAGGGGGACAGGATCAAAATAGATTTCTTCAGTGTTGCTGTAAAACCTACTCGATCCTCCTACTAACTATAATCAAGGGTGCGTTCCTGTGCTCACTGGTCGCGTAGATCGACAGGCCATCGGCAGAATACGAAACCGCCTCACCTTGTTCTCTTACACCCAGATCAACGAGGCGCGGCTTTTCATTCCAGATATCGTCGAAGTCCGTGGCATCCTTCGGAAGCACGTATTCGTACCCTCCGAAATAATCGCAGATGATCACGCGTTTGCCGTCGGGCGATATTGCGGCGCCCGTAATCAGCCCTTTCGGCACCGACGGAACTTCGATATCGGCCACTTTTTTTGCGGTTCCTGATCCTTTCTCAAGTTTGTAAACCCCGGCGGCGTCGCTGATCCTTTTTGTAATTACATAAATTGTCTCACTTTCCGGATGTACGAATATTGATTCTGCATCGTGACGCATATCCGGGTATGAAAAGATTATCGGTACCGCTTTTTCGGTCAGCGGGGCTGGCCCCTCTTTTTTGATCTTTGGTTCCTTGAGCTTGTAGATCGCAAAACTGCTGCGGCTACGCCCGTTGTTGCCGGTGTCCGCGATGAATAGAAAACACTCGCCGTTGGCGCTTTTGAATGAAGCGATGTCTTCCCAGTCCCTGTTTAATGCCCCGGAAACGGTAAATTCGCCAATCAACCTGGCCTTATCGTCCAAGGCATAGATGTTGCCGCCGTCACCCGAATCGTTGTGTGTCCAAAACACATTCTCTTGGCACAGCGAACTGGCGATACCGCTGCTTTCCGTTATTTTAGGTGAATCAATACGACCGAGTATTCTGGCCTCGCCGTAATCGACGGACACTTCCTTGTCAACATTCGTTTCAGTTTGCAGAGAGGCCAAATCGCAGGCCGTAGAGCAAAAAGCCGTTAACCCAAGAAATATGACAAACCGCGAATATTCAGATACTATTTCGAGCAACATACAATTCTTTTAAGCATAGTAACGCAACGTTGCTTTGCAAAGTTCGAAAACAATTTTGGGTCGATAATCGTATTAATTTCAAATGGATACCCCAATGATCGTAGGAAGAGAATGGCTGATCGAAGCGGATGGCTGCACGCCCGAAATCCTTCGCGATCGAGCCGTACTAAAGACGATTTTCTCTGCTGTTATTTCAGATCTGGGCCTCAAGACGATCGGTGACGGAATCTGGCACTGCTTCCCGGGAGAAGGCGGCGTGACCGGCCTTGTCGCTCTCACCGAGTCCCATCTCGCGTGTCATACCTATCCCGAATACGGCCTCGCCACATTCAATCTCTATTGCTGCAGGGAACGGCCGGAATGGGACTGGAAGAAAGAGCTATCGGCAGCACTCGGTGCGACATCCGTAAGCGTCACAAAGATCACCCGCGGAACCAACACGGGAACCGGGGCAATTGATGGCGGAAATACCGGCGACATTGATATCGAATTAGATTTCTCAGCAGCGGGAGGCAGCGCTTGAGCGTATTAAAAGCAAACTGTCCATCGTGCGCGGGTCCCATCGAATTCAAGTCAGGATCGACAATTGTCGTCGTTTGTCCCTTTTGCCGTTCTGCCGTGTCCAGAACGGACAGGAAGCTTGAGGACCTCGGAAAAGTCGCCGAAATCGTACAGTCGAAATCTCCATTGAAAGTCGGCCTCAAAGGCGAATACATGGGAAAGCGTTTCGAATTGACCGGCCGTGCGCAAATCAAACACGGTGCGGGTGGATTCTGGGACGAATGGTACGCAACGTTCAATAACGGTTGGACCGGCTGGCTCGCCGAAGCCCAGGGAAACTTCTATATGACTTTCTACAGGCCTTTGCCTGAGGGAGTCGTGACGCCCGAATACGACGAAATTAGCCCCGGACAAAAAATCACGAGTCTGACACCCGAGACACCGCTCGTCGCACAGGAAAAAGGCACGGCCAGCTATGTCGCCGCGGAAGGCGAAATACCGTATAAGCTGGAACCCGGTGAACAGTCGAATTATATCGATCTGGCGGGAAAGAACGATGTTTTTGCGACGATCGATTACGGGACGGACCCACCCTTTTTGTTTTACGGCAAAGAAGTAACGCTAGCAGAAATCGGCCTCGCCGAAAAGAAACCGGCCGAACGTGCCGCGCCGCAGGTTGGGGCTACGGCGATGGGCTGTCCGAAGTGCGGCGGCAGTCTCGAGCTCAGGGCACCCGATAAAACGGAACGCGTCACCTGCCCGTATTGTGAGTCGCTGCTCGATGTCAACGAGGGCAATCTGAAGTTCTTAAAGGCTCTTAAGCCCTCACCTTCGCCGGTTGAACTCGTGCTCGAAATTGGGGCCAGGGGTGTGTTCCCGAATTTTGCGAGCGGCGCCGAATTGGAAGTGATCGGTGCGATGGTCCGGAGTGTAATTTTCGACGGTATCAAGTATTTCTGGAACGAGTATCTTCTCTATAATCCAAAGCTGGGTTTTCGCTGGCTTGTTCAGTCGGACGATCACTGGAGCTTTGTCGAATCGGTCAACACGGCCGAAATCGAGGTCTCCAGCCACTCGGCGGGAACAAAGCCTACGGTCAAGTACAACGGCAAATCATTTCGCATCTTTCAGGACGCACCGGCAAAAGTCGAGTATGTAAAGGGAGAGTTTTACTGGCGTGTATCGGTTGGCGACTCGGTGCGGGCGGCAGACTTTGTCGCACCGCCTCTGATGCTCTCGCAGGAGCTGACAAAAGACGAGGTCAACTGGTCCCTCGGTACCTATCTTCCAAAAAAGGAGGTCGAAAAGGCGTTTGGGATCAAATGGCTTCCCGGTCCGACGACGGTCGCTCCGAATCAACCGTTTCCAAGCGGACACCTGATCAAGTACGGTTTCCTGCTGTTGGGAATCTTGATTTTGACGGCAATATTCATGCTTCCCTTTACGGGTCTCGTGTCGACCCCTCTGAGTCAGGAATTTTTGCTCGAACCGCTTTCGGGTCCTTCGGCCAGCCGCGTCGTCTTTAGCCAGCCGTTTGAACTGAAGGGAAACAGAAATGTTCAGATCACCGGGCTCGCACCGGTCAATAACTCGTGGACGGAACTCAGCGTCGACCTGATAAACCAGAAGAACAACGAAGTCGAAGCGGTGACCATCCCGATAGAGTATTACTACGGCGTGACCGATGGCGAATCGTGGAGCGAGGGCGGAAACAATAACGACGCGACCATTTCTGCAGTTCCCGAAGGCAAATACACTCTTCGAATCGAGGGCAGTTGGAAGGATTGGCAGAAGCCGATGCCGGTGAGGGTCAAGGTCCAACAGAACGTTACCCGGGGTGTGAACTTCTGCGCGGCGTTTGTCCTGCTGGCGATCCTACCGGTTCTGACACTGTTTAGAAAGTTCTCGTTTGAGTCAAGACGCTGGAGTGAGAGCATGTTTGGGGGGAGCTAGCAGGATTTATGAGTTGGGAGAGTTTGGCGAGTTCAGTGAGTCTCATGAGTTTGGCTGGTTTATCGAATTTGTTGAGCTTGGAAAGAAGGCGTTCAAAGGCGTGCGTTCGAGTAACTCACTGAACCGCCAAACTCGACGGACTCGACGGACTCGACGGACTCGACAGACTCACTGAACTAACTAAGTTTATGTTAAGAAAAATCTATTACATCTTCGGAATCGGGGTTATTCTGGCCTATGCGACTTCATCGTGGTTCGGTTGGGAGTTGTTCAATTCCGGCAAGTATCGTTCGACGCTCGGAGTTCCTTTCATAAGTTCAGGTTATCGCGGAGGAAAATAAATGTTTATGAATCTTTTGGCAACATCATTGGGCTTTGTCGTGAAGTTCGCGGAACTGGCCGAAGTTGTCGTAACGACGCTTATATTTGTTGTGATCGGTCTGATCTTTTTCGGAATCGCTTTTGCGCTCCTGAATCTGATCACGCCGTTTTCGATAAGAAAGGAGATTGAAGAA
>JAOTWT010000246.1 GCA_029862725.1 Acidobacteriota bacterium
TTCCGGAGTCCTCGAGCGCCTGCCGCATCTGAAGATCGCCTTTGCGCATGGTGGCGGTTCGTTTCCCGCGACCCTCGGACGGATAGAACACGGGTTTCACGTACGGCCCGATCTCGTTGCTGTCGAAAACGCCGTCAATCCCCGGAAATATTTGGATCGAATATACTTCGATTCACTTGTGCATGAACCGGCGATGTTTCAGTTCCTGGTCGACCTGGTCGGCGCCGATAAGATCGCCCTCGGGACGGACTACCCATTCCCGCTGGGCGAACTGGAACCGGGCCGCTTGATCGAGTCGTTGGGATTTGACGAGGTTACGAGAGCACGTCTTTTGCATGGTACCGCGCTCGACTGGCTTGGTCTGAATATTGACGAATTTGATTAGAACGCTGGCGCGACGTCACCCAAACCGGTCTTTTTCTAAGGTGCCCCATGGTCTTCTTGCCCGGACTAAACGGGAATCACTCGGTTATGGCGCGAGATAAAGTGGAATGATTTGTGCCAACAAACACTCCTCTTCAATCAGCCGCCTTAATCAAAGGTTTTTTGCGAAGCGTTCTTTGCGTACTTTGCGTCAAAATTAGAAAATCGCAACTTATGGACCCCAAAGCAACCAGAGAATACGCGTCGGTGCTCGATTCGAGCGATCCGCTTCGTCAATACCGCGACCGGTTTCACATGCCGAAGCGTCAAAACGGCGAGGATGTAATTTATCTGACCGGGAATTCTCTCGGCCTCCAGCCCAAAACCACCCGCGGCTATATCGAGCAGGAACTCGATGACTGGAAAAACCTGGGGGTCGAAGGCCACTTTCACGCCAAGAATCCATGGATGCCATATCACGAGTTCCTGACCGAACGTATGGCTCACATAGTCGGAGCAAAACCGTTCGAAACCGTCGTTATGAACTCGTTGACGGTCAACCTCCATCTCCTGATGGTCTCGTTTTACAGGCCCGACGAAACCAGGAACAAGATCATCATCGAAAAGGACGCCTTCCCGTCTGATCAATATGCGGTTAAATCGCAGATAGCTTTTCATATGGGGCTCAGACCTAAGACTTCGGGACTCGGAACTGAAGATTGGCTGATCGAGCTCGTTCCACGCGATGGCGAAACCTGTCTGCGGACTGAAGATATCATCGCAACGATTGAGGAACACGCCGATTCGGTCGCCTTGATCATGCTCGGCGGTGTCAACTACTACACCGGCCAGCTATTCGACATGAAAGCGATCACCGAGGCTGGTCACAAAGTCGGTGCGGTGGTCGGTTTTGACCTGGCCCATGCCGCGGGCAACGTCAAGCTCAAGCTTCATGAATGGGATGTCGACTTTGCCTGCTGGTGTTCGTACAAGTACCTGAATTCGGGACCGGGCGGGGTCGCCGGAGT
Source organism: Acidobacteriota bacterium (assembly GCA_029862725.1). Taxonomy (GTDB): domain Bacteria; phylum Acidobacteriota; class Blastocatellia; order Pyrinomonadales; family Pyrinomonadaceae; genus Aridibacter. The sequence goes on from JAOTWT010000246.1 coordinate 1,392, forward strand.
TTTTGTTCACGAACGGCATGCCGAAGCGGAAGATCTTCTCCGTTTCGCCGGTTGGTGGGGACATGATAAAGAGACGCGATTCTTGATGGGGCCCGACTTTGTCCCTATGAAAGGCGCGGAAGGCTGGCAGCTTTCGAATCCACCGATCTTCCAGATGGCGGCGCTCCGTGCTTCGCTCGAGATCTTTGAGGAAGCCGGCATGGAAGCGTTGGTGGAAAAATCTAAAAAAATGGCCCGGTTTATGGACTTTCTGCTCGGTCGAATCGATGATGAAAGGATCTCGATTATCACTCCCCCGGACCCATCGGAACGCGGCTGTCAATTGTCGATCCGGGTCAAGGACGCCGACAAATCGCTATTCGAAGCGATAACTAAGAAAGGCGTTATCGCCGACTGGCGCGAACCCGATGTGATCCGTGTGGCACCCGTACCGCTATACAACTCGTTTGAGGATTGTTGGAACTTCACCCAGATTCTGCGGCGGGAACTGGGTGGATGATGGGAAGCGTATGATTCGTTGTTTTTGTTCTAAATTCAAACTCGATCGCTTCCACAGGAGGAATAGAATCCGAGGATGTCGGCAGCAAATCATACCAATCATCTAGTATTCATTATCCATTCACGCAAACTTTAGGTAAGATAGCCCCCGTTGCCTATGAACCTCGAAATTGCATTTTTGCTGATCGTACTTTTGGCGATGGTCGTTCTCTTTTTGACGGAGAAACTACCCATCGACCTTACGGCGTTCCTCGGACTCGTAGTTCTCATTTTTACCGGCTATATAGCTGCGGATCAAGCTTTTTCGGGTTTCGCATCGTCGGCCGTCATCACGATGCTTTCGATCTTTATCGTCAGCGCGGCGCTCATGAACGCGGGTGTCGCCGACATGGCTGCAGACCTGATTCACAAATGGGTCGGTAGCCGCGAAACTCCACTTCTGATCACGATCATGATTACCGCCGGAGTCCTTTCGGCCTTTATGAACAACATTGCTGCGACAGCGGTTCTCATGCCGGCTGTCGCAAGCCTTGCACGGCGCGCCGGTATTTCGCCTTCGAAGATATTTATGCCGCTCTCTTTCGGCGCCATAATCGGCGGAACTACGACGCTGGTCGGGACCCCGCCCAATATTTTGGCCGGCGCGATGCTCGTCGAACGCGGTCTCAAACCCTTCGGATTATTCGATTTCACGCCGATCGGCCTCGTCCTTCTCACCCTCGGGGTGCTCTATTTCGTCACCTTCGGCCGCCGCCTTCTGCCGGAAAGGGATCTCAATAAGGACGAGAAAGGCAATGAACTCGCACGATTGTACGGACTCGACGAGGCGCTGTTTTCGATTCGAATTCCCGAGGGTTCACCGTTTCAAAACAAGACGATTGCCGAAACCCGGCTTGGCGGGGCTCTTGGCGTACAGATTGTGGCTGTCTTGCGGGGCGGCAAGCGCGATTTGGCGCCGTCTGGATCGACATTGCTCAAAGCGGGGGACGAACTTCTGGTCGAGGGCAACCACGAACGGCTGGAGAAATTGCTTGAGGTACAGGGACTCGACGTCGAGACAACGACGGCCCGCCAGCTCGGTGTCCCAGAGCGAGGCGTAAGCGGGGTCAAGATGTGTGTGGAGAAAGGATCGCCGCTTGTCGACACGACCCTGCGTGACTTCAACTTCCGCGGAAAATTCGGTGTCTCGGTCATGGCTGCAGAAAGGAACGGCGACCGCCGAACTGAGCAGATCGGGGATCTGAATTTGAAGGAAGGCGACCTGCTTTGGGGCATCGGTACAAGCGAAAAAGTCGCCGCGCTCAAGGATTCGCCGGAAACGATCAAATGTATAACTACGGGCGTCAGGGCGCTGCGTGAGCTGATTGACGAGCCTTTGCTGGTGCTCCGGCTACCGGAGGATTCTGTGCTCGTTGGCAAAACCATCGCCGAGAGCAAGGTCAGCGAATTGATGGGGGCAATGGTAATCGGCATCCTCCAGGAAGGCCATTTGAAATGGTCGATCGCAGCCGACGAGGTTTTGTCGGCGGGCGATGAGCTTTTCGTAACCGGCGAGGAATCGAAGCTAAAGGCGCTCCTCAAGATCGGAAGCGTCGAACTCGCCTCTCAGGTTTCCGCGCCGGCTCTCGAATCCGAAGAGGTGGGAGTCGTCGAGGCTACGATTGCGCCGCGTTCGCGGCTCGATGGGCGAACTCTGGCGGATGTCGGCTTCCGCGAGAGAACGGGCCTGCAGGCATTGGCGGTCTGGCGCGACGGCGTCCCCCTTCGCGAGGGTCTTGCCCAACTCACGCTACGTGTCGGGGACGGGCTCCTGCTTCAGGGTAAACGGGGCAAACTGGCTCTTCTCGCCGAGGACGAAGACCTGGTCTTTCTGACCCAAATTTCTGGCACCGAACCCAACCTCGCGAAGGCACCCTACGCGATCGGCGGCCTCTTTCTGATGATCGGACTTGTGATATCCGGATATCAGCCGATCCAGGTCGCCGCTTTTGCCGCCGCAACCTTTGTCGTCCTCGCCGGCGCACTCTCCATGCAAGAAGCGTATCGCGCGATCGAATGGAGGGCGATCTTCCTGGTTGCCGCCGTACTTCCCGTTGGTGCCGCGATGGAAAGCAGCGGCGCAGCAAATCTGATCGCACAAAATGTGACCACCTATGCCGGAGATCTCGGACCCTACGCCGTGCTTGCCTCCCTCGTTTTGCTTTCCAGTCTTTTGAGCCAGGGGCTCGACGGCGCACCGGCCGTGGTGCTTTTGACTCCCGTGGTTTTGTCGACCGCAACAGGGCTCAATATCTCGCCTTATCCCCTTATGATGGGTGTCGCACTCGCTGCTTCGGCCGCGTTTATGACACCATTCAGTCACAAGGCAAACCTACTGGTGATGGGTGCCGGCGGCTACCGGAGCTGGGACTACGTGAAGGCGGGAACACCCCTGACGATTGTGGTCCTCGCCGCAATAATTCTGATGGTGCCCATCTTCTTTCCTTTCTAGGGCCTGTTTGACGAGACTTGAATACTTTGTTCGATGCTAGGGTCTTCAAAAAGAACTGGATACCTTTTGGTTTCCGGAACGAGCCATGATCATCAAATGGCTCCAGATGGTCCCAGGCGCATACAGGCCGCAACCCCGTCTTAGCAAACTTTGCGATCTTCGCGATCTGTGCGTTGAATCCAACAAATGGGACGTCTAGAATACTCTCTATGTCCAAAGTCATCATAATCGGTGCCGGACTTGCCGGTTCCCTTCTATCGACCTACTTTGCACGGCGCGGTATCGACACGGATGTCTACGAGGCCCGCGGTGACATGAGGGAAGAGGATGTAATAGCCGGGCGTTCGATCAATCTTGCGCTCTCAGACCGCGGAATCGCTGCTCTGAGAGAGGTCGGGATGGATGCCTATATGCTGAAGGAAGCGGTTCCTATGTACGGGCGTTTAATCCATCCGGTCGAGGGAGAGACAAATCTTTTGCCCTACAGCGGCCGTGAAGGCGAGTTCATAAATTCGGTTTCCAGAGGAGGTTTGAACATCGCGTTGATCGATGAGGCCGATAAGTATCCCGCCTCCACTTTTCACTTCAATCAGCGGTGTATAGGTTTTGACTGCCGCACCGGGGAAGCGCGTATTCGAAACGAACTTACCGGTGAAGAATTCGGCGTCAAAGGAGAGACTCTGATTGCGGCAGATGGCGCGGGTTCAGCGGTCAGGCAGTCGATGATGAACCGGGGTGTCGAACGATTTAATTACTCCCAGGATTTCCTGAGCCATGGCTACAAAGAACTGCGAATCCCGCCTGCAAGCGAGTTCGATGGTGATCTACCCGAAGCGGCGAACGGGGAGTTCCTGCTCGAGAAGAATGCACTCCATATATGGGCGCGCCGCCAGTACATGATGATCGCCTTGCCAAACTTCGATGGCAGCTTTACGTGTACGCTCTTTCTCGCTTTCGAGGGAAGAGACAGTTTCGAGGCGATCGAAAACGGGACATGGGGCCTCGAGTCCGGACTTGACCGCGGGTCAACGCGGATTGATGAA
>JAOTWT010000247.1 GCA_029862725.1 Acidobacteriota bacterium
CTTCAGCTCCGACTCGATAAACTCATCCGAAAATTCGTCCCCCAGAAAGGCATCGGTCATCTTCCAACGCTTCTGTTCCTTTAGAACCGAATTGCTGACGTAGAGTGCGGCACCGAGCGCGAGCCCGTCGTCGCCCGCCGCGGGCTGGATGCAGTGCTCTTTGAAAGGCGTCTGAAGAAACGCCTTGCCGTTGGCGACGCTGTTCAGCACGCAGCCGCCAGCCATCGCCAGTCGCTCGCTGGGCGCCGCCTCGTAAAGCTTGTTGAGCACAGCAAGATAGTGCCGTTCGAAGAGCTTCTGGAGGCCGAAAGCGACATCCTCGTCTCTTTTTGTGATGTCGGTATAGGGCTCTCTCGCATCGCCGAGTTCCTTGATAAAGAGATCGGAATAAAGCCGGTGGACGATCATTTCTCCCTCGTCGCTGATTTCCATTCCCTGGTTTGCGCCGAATGGGAGAAAGTACTCGGAATTTAGCTCGAAGCCTTCATTCGTTTCCCGTATCATTTTGTCAAAAAAAAGTTTATAGGTATCTCCCCCCAGTGGTGCGAGGCCCATCACCTTTCCCTCGTCGCCGTATTTGGGATAACCAATAAACTGGCAAACGGCCGTATAGACGGTGCCCAGGGAATGCGGAACGAACACTCTCCTGACGGGCCGGATCGTGTCTCCCTCGCACTCGCTCAACATGCACGAGGCGAAATCCCCCGATCCGTCGATCGTAATTCCCGCACACCGCTCCCAATCGGAGGCGAAATAGGCGCTGGCGGTGTGTGCGAGATGGTGTTCCACATTATGGGTTTCAAAATTGAGGCTTGAAGCTTGAACCCCGCATTCATCCGCGAGTAGCCTCCGCAGGTCATCGAAGGTCTTGCTCTTGCCGCGCATCCGTGCAAAATTCAAAAGTTTTGTCGGATGTTGCAGCGCGAATTCCAGCTTTTTACGAAGATTCGCCGAAGAATCTCTTCCAACCGCCACGGCGTCGATATCAGGAAAATCGAGATCCGCGTATTCGAGGCAGCGCAGGATCGACAATTTCGGAAAACCCGCAAAATACTTGACCCGGTTAAGACGTTCTTCCGCAATTGCGACCAAGGGTTTGCCGTCGACCAGGATCGCGGCCGAAGCGCCCGCGTGAAACGCGTTGATTCCAAGGATTACACTCATTATTTATCCAAATCGTGCTTCTGATTTATGGACTCCAGGTACACACTGTCGGCCACTTTGATCAGGGGCGGGATCATTTTGCTCGCCTTTCGCACGGCTTCCGAGGCATATACGACGGCTTTGTATTTCAGCGGCAGGAGGTCGACATCGCGTTTCTGAATCCCAAGACCGAAATACCCGTCTGCACTCATCTCGGTCCTGCCAAACTGGTCGCGAAATGTCTCGAGCAGTTCTGAGGGGGTCCAATACCTGATCTCAAATCCCTCGCCTTCCGTAAAACCGCGTTTCCAGTGCTGATAGTACTGCCTGATGCCGTACCGGTTAGGCATTTGCAAATAGGTCTTCATTCCGGGCTTTAGCACGCGGGCGATCTCTTCGAGCGATATCCGCGTGTTCTGCTTGCTAAAGTGCTGAAAAACGCCGTACGAAAAAACAACGTCGAAGGAGTCTTCGCGAAAAGGAAGAAACCTGGCATCCCCGACAACGAAACTTGCTTCGACACGCAATTGTCTTGTGACTCTTCCGGCCGCCAAAACCGCGTCGAGGCTGGGGTCGATCCCGACCGGCCGGTATCCCCTTTGGCCGGCTGCGACAGACCACCGTCCCCAATTACAGCCGATATCCAGGAGCCTTTCGCCGTTTCCCGCCGGTAAACGGATCTCCGGGATCGGATAACGGAAGATCTCTCCCTCGACAGTCTTATAGAGATTGCCCGATGTATAGACGATCTCCTTTTGAACAAATTCATCGACGGTGTCATCCTCGACTACGGTTGTCTCCGAATAACTATCTGTATCAGTTGATTTAGAAGAAACTTGTTCAAGTGTTTTCTGAATGTAACCGTGTGTCGATTCCGCCTCTTCGACGAGCATCACCGGGCATCCCTCGATGACGGGATAGCTATGGCCGCCGGAGCACCTGAGGTGTCCGTTTTGGAGTTCGAGCGAGGATTTGTCTCGCGGACAGACCAAGTGATTTAGAAGCCAATTGTCCATAAACAGCACGGTTTCCCGAAAAAGACTGATTCTACAACATCGGGGGGTTATTTAAAATCGTCGAACGGGAAGCGGCACGCGCGCGCCGGCTTCTGGGGTACGAGTGAGCCGCGAACTGTTTCGTTTGATCGTTTGTACCGGTATGAAATGCCCGTTGCGGATAACGGTCCCGCGGCGCCGCGCATTGGAAAGCATTTTTTTACATAAATGGACGATGTTCGAGACTCAAACGGATTGTGGTTAGTGGACAATGTATAACGCAGTCGCCATTATGAAATCTGAGCACGGAGCTCTGAGCACTGAACTCTGTAGCCTAAGTCCCGAATCCTGAATCCTGAATCCTGAATCCTTTGAAGATCAACCGCACATTTTACGATTCCGGCATCACGCAGATGTTTCTGTCGACATTCTCGTTTGCGATGGCAAACGTTTTTGTAAAACAGCTTTCGAACATGCCCGTTCTCGAGATCGTGTTCTTTCGGAGCATCGTCGCCGGTGTCTTATGCGCCTATGGGATCAGGAAGACAGGGGTCGACTGGCGCGGGAACAACAAGAGATTTCTGATCCTGCGAGGAGTGGCGGGCACCGTCGCACTCGTTCTCTTTTTTATCACGCTGCAAAACATCCCCCTCGCGACAGCAACGACGATTCAATACCTTTCTCCGATATTCACGGCAACCATAGCAATATTCTTTCTAAAAGAAAGCATTCGCGTTCTACAATGGCTTTTTTATGCGATGGCGTTCAGCGGCGTCGTGCTGATCAAGAGCTTTGACCCGAGGATTTCGCTCTTTTATCTGATGATAGGCATCATCGCCGCACTCGGCTCCGGTATCGCGTATAACTTTGTAAGGAGCCTTCGGGATTCGGAGAAACCTCTTGTGATTATTTTTTATTTTCAGATCATAGGACTCGTCGTCAGCGTGCCGGCGCTGTTCTTTTCGTGGAAGACCCCCGGGGGTGCCGACTGGTTTTACCTAGTGCTCGTGGGCCTTTTTTCATATCTTGGCCAGATTTTTCTGACAAACGCTTTTAGCCGCGAAAAGGCGGCGAGTGTGGCAATAATCGTTTACACTGGACTCGTATATGCGATTACAATCGGCTGGTTTTTCTATGGCGAAGAACAGACTGTCTACACTTTCGCGGGCATGGCGCTGGTCGTCGGCGGCGTGGTATTGAGCATTCTCTACGGACGTCGCCGAAATCTGATGGCGGACCGGGCGGTTGAAGCGGCAAGGTAGTTTCGGAGCACGTCGGAGATGTGCAGGATAAAAAAATGAACACACCAGAGGAATTGAAAAGGATTTTTGCGGAATGCCGGACGATAGCGGTGGTCGGGCTATCGTCGGACCCTTCCCGCCCGTCGAACGGGGTTTCCGGCTTTATGCGCTCGAAGGGCTATCACGTGATTCCCGTCAATCCCTTTGAAACGGAGGTATTTGGAGAAAAGTCATTTCCAAAGCTCGAAGACGTCCCGGTGGGGATCGATCTGGTCGATATCTTCCGCCGTTCGGATGCCGCCGGCGACGCGGTCGATGACGCGATCGCGGCAGGGGCAAATGCGGTCTGGATGCAGGAGGGAGTAATCGATGAGGCTGCGGCGAAACGGGCCGAGGAGGCGGGCTTGATGGTCGTGATGGACCGTTGCTGGCTCAAGGAATGGTATGTCTATGGCCAGTAAGATCAGGGCGGTTGTGGTATCGGTCAGCGACACGCGTGATGAATCGAGCGACGTCTCGGGTATGCGTTTGTGTGCGCTCCTTGAGGACTTCGGGGCTGAGGTGCTCGAAAAGATCATCGTCACGGATGATTTTGAAAACCTCAGGCAGACGATTTACTCCCTTACCGAATCAGATGCAAATCTGGTTCTAACGACTGGCGGAACCGGCTTTGCGCCGCGGGACAATACTCCCGAAGCGACTCTCGCAGTGATTGAGAAGGAGACGCCCGGGATATCCGAGGCGATACGCGCCGAATCGGCGAAACATACAAGATTCGCGATGATATCGCGGGGTGTTTCGGGAATTCGCGGAGGTACTTTGATAATAAACCTACCCGGTTCGACAAAGGGCGTTGAGCAGTGCTTTGCGGTGATCGCTCCAATCCTCGAACACGCTATCGACCAGATATCGGGTCGCACGGGACACTGAAAATGCGCGCCCAGCTGTTTATAACCCTCTTTCTTCTCGCTTTTGGCTGCAGTGGCAGCGGGAAGTTCGATCACGCTCAAATAAAAGAGATGCGGGACGAGTTATCCCGGGTTAGTTGTTCGAACGGGAGAAGGATGAACGAAACCCTTGATCTATTTGGTTCGAAGGGGTTGGCTGTCGAAATAAGCGAGTACCAAGAAGTCTCGAATGTCGTTGCGGAGATTTCAGGCAAAACGCAGGAAACATTGATCGTCGGCGCACACTATGACAAAACGGATGCCGGCTGCGGCGTGATCGACAACTGGACCGGTGTCGTAATGCTGTCCCACCTCGCCAAAGAACTAAGAAACCGAAATACTGAAAAATCCTACACGTTTGTCGCCTTTGGCGGCGAAGAGCGCGATCTTCAGGGCTCAAAAGCGATGGCCGAAGCGATTGCAAACGGCGCCCGCGAGAAACCATGCGCAATGATAAACCTGGACAGTTTTGGCTTTGAAAAAACATGGGCGCTGAGAAGCATTTCCGACCCCTCGATGCTAGACCTCGCCGCAGATGTTGAGCGCGGGCGCGGCGGTTCCTTTTCCATCAGAAACTACCGCGGGGCGAGTTCGGATTCGAAGTCATTCCGGAGGATCGGTGTCCCTTCGATAACCTTTTCCGGCCTCGGCGACGACTGGCGCGATTATATTCATGGCGAAGAGGATGTGATATCAAATATTGATTTTGACGCGGTCGCGGAAAACTACGACTTTTTACGGGAATTCGTGTTACATCTGGATACGGTGCCTTGCCGCAGTTTGGTAGGTGGGGAGTCTGATTAGACCTGGATTTGACTCATTTCGGGTTTGGGGGCGAATTTGAGTTTTGGTTTATTCTTGGGCGAAGAAAAAGCAGGGCAAAAGCCCTGCTCCTAGCGAATGTGGTTAAAGGCAAAAAAATCGATTCTGCCACTGACCACAGTTATCCTAATCCTCGTCGTCGTCACCGCGTATGCGACCCTCTTCGCGAGCCTGCTGGATTACCTTCGACTGCAGGTTTTGGGGGATCGGATCGTAATGCGAGAACTCCATGTTGTAACTTCCGCGGGCCTGGGTCATCGAGTTAAGACG
>JAOTWT010000248.1 GCA_029862725.1 Acidobacteriota bacterium
ATGCGCAGGCCGCAGTAAATATGGTGTCTGGCGCCGGCGTCATCGCATTTGACGAGTTTCATCAGGGATTCGGCTCCAATCAGAACAGGTTGCTCAACTATTTTTACGGGACTCCTGTATTACCGGTCTTTCTTCAGTTGCTGTTACTCACAGCCCTGATAATGGTTTCTCTCAGCCGGCGTTTTGCGAGGCCGCTCCCGGTAGACGAACCGAATCGGATCAGCAAACTCGAATATGTAGGGGCGATGGCGCAGCTCAAGAGAAGCACAAAAGCATTTGATCTGGCGATCGAAAATATTTATACAGACTTCCGAAGGAGGGTCGCGAGGCTTGTCGGCGTAGACAATCACCACACACGTAATCGAGATATTGCGGAAGCGATATCGGGCCGGACCGACTATACGACGGAAGAGATCGTCGAGGTGATTGCCAAGTGCGAAGACATCATTCACGGTGAACCGACGAACAAGAAGGCGGTTCTGGCATTGGCTGTAAAGATTCGCGAGATCGAAAGCGCCCTCGGCCTTCGCCGCGGAAGGACGATTTTCCGTAAATGATGCCCATCGGTTTACTGATCTTGCTTATCGTTTTGTTCTTTGTCACGACGGCCGTCGGCGTCGTTACGGGAAGCAATTCGCTGATAACCGTACCGGTCATGTTCGAGATGGGCATCGAGCCGAAGACAGCGATTGCGACAAACATGTTCGGCCTGACGTTTATGGCCATTGGGGCCACTATTCCGTTTTACAGGAAGGGCCTGATCGATGTCAGGGGCCTCGCGCCGTTTGTCGGTCTGACCCTTGTGGGATCGGCGATCGGGGCATTTATCGTCGGGCTCGTAAAAGCGGACTGGATACCATTTATTATCTCTGCGGCGATGATCGCTATCGGCTTGTTTATCCTGTTCAGGCGTGACACCGGATCGGATGCCGGGAAAAAAGAGATAACGACAAGAACCAGGATCGGGGTTTTTATCGCCGCCTTCCTGCTGGCGATCTATGGCGGTTTCTACAGCGGCGGCTATATGACGGTGCTGACGGCGGTGTTTGTAGCCTTCGCCGGGATGAGCTTTTCGGAGGCCATCGCCGGCACGAAGTTTTTAAATTTGTTTTCGTCCTCGATTGCCACGCTCGTTTTTATGTGGCAAGGTTTTGTAGACTATAAACTCGGTCTAATCCTTGCGGTCACTATGTTTGTCGCAGCTTACGTGGGGGCGAAGACGGTGACCAGGCTGAACGATATCTGGCTGAAGCGTATCTTTTTGGTGGTGATTTTTGGCCTTGCTGCCAAGATGTTGCTTTTTTGAGAGAGTCCCAAAGGAACCTTTTTTCGCCGCTTAGTTATTCAATCCGGGGCCAAAAAGAAATCTATGGTAAACCACACACCGCGGACCACGGCTCATATAAAGGAAGAGCTGGGCAAGGTCATCGTTGGTCAGGAAGAAGTGATCGAACAGATCCTTGTGGCGATGTTTGCAGAAGGCCATGTCCTCCTTGAAGGGGTTCCTGGTACCGCCAAAACCCTTTTGGTGAAGACCCTCGCCAGAGTCGCCGGCGCAAGATTCTCACGTCTTCAGTTTACTCCTGACCTGATGCCATCCGATATCACTGGGACAAACGTATTCAATATGCAGACTTCGGAGTTCAAACTCCGGCCCGGTCCGATTTTTACCGATCTCCTGCTGGGCGATGAGATCAACAGGACCCCGCCCAAGACCCAGTCGGCACTGCTTGAGGCGATGGAGGAACGGCAGGCGACGATTGACGGTAAAAGGTACAGGCTTTCACCGGTCTTTACCGTACTTGCGACCGAAAACCCGATCGAATACGAGGGTACGTACCCGCTTCCGGAAGCGCAGCTCGACCGGTTTCTTTTGAAAATACTTATCGATTATCCTTCCCGCGACGAAGAGCTCGAGGTCGTATCGCGCTGGGACGCCGGTTTTAATTCGAGGCATCTCGACGAGATCGAGATTGTGCCTTTAGGGGACAAGGATGCGATCGCGAACTGCCGCAACGAAGTGCGGGCGATGACGACCGAAGAAGGAGTTCGCAAATATATAGTGGAGATAGTCCAAAAGACGAGAAACCACCCGACAATTCTTTACGGAGCGAGCCCACGCGCCTCGGTCTCTTTGCTGCTATGTGCGAAGGCATTGGCTGCCGTTCGCGAAAGGGAGTTTGCAACACCCGACGACGTTAGGGATGTAGCCAAACCGGTACTTAGACATCGGCTTTCTTTGCGCGCGGAAGCCGAACTTGATGGCGCGACGACCGACGCCGTGGTTTCGGATATCCTTAAGACAGTGGAAGTCCCGCGTTAACGGGCATAAAGAGATACTATCGTAATGCTGATTTCGAGGCGAAAATTCCTCAAGGGACTTGGAGCTGCCGGAGGAGTGTTTCTGGCCGGGGACTTTGTTTCGGCCATTGCGAATACAGAAGGCGATTTTGAGATGCTTGTCGTCGGTGATTCGCTTATTTCGGGCCAGGGACTCCTGGAGAAGGATAAGGCGTACGAGCTGACGCGGATTTGGCTGGAGAAGGAATACTTCAAGGAAAGGCGGACCGTAAAGTTAAAAAACAAGTCCCATTCGGGTTCGAGGCTGTTTCTCCAGCAGGATGAGATCGACGCACTTCGAAAACACGGAAAAGACCCCGAAAAGTTTTATCACCAGGAGATCAATTTCTCGTTTCCGAGCATAAAGGCCCAGATAGACATTGCCGCAAGAGAATACAAATCAGAGGGAACGGATCCGGCGGATGTTGATCTCGTACTGACGACCGGAAGCCTTACCGACATCAACTCTTCATTTATACTCAACGCGTTTGCCAAATACGGACCCCTGCACGGCAAGATCGAAGAGCATTGTAACGAGGGGATGTTTCGGTTTCTTCGGCACGCGACCGGAGTTTTTCCCAACGCTCTTTTTGCGGTCGTGAGTTATTTCCCAATGGTCTCAAACAAATCGAAATCTGGGGAGGTTTATGATGCTGTTCTTGAGGTATACGACATTCCGGGGTTTGCCAAGCCGGTCCTCAACAATATTCTCATGAAGCAGCCTTTTAAGATATTGCACGCAAGGATCACCAAACGCTCGCGGATATGGTTTGAAGAGTCCTCGGCGGCATTAAATAAGGCAGTAAAACGCGTGAATCAATTAAATAAAAAGGAATCCGCGGTATTTGTCGAATCTCCGATACCGGAAGCGCGTTCGTTCGAGACGGAAGACAGCCTCCTTTGGGGCATGGGAAAAAAAGGGCGTTCGGAAGACGATATGTATGAGGTGCGCCGAATCGAATGCTCGAAGGCGATTGCTCAGGTAAAAGATACCGGGCTCACTTTCCGGCGCCGGTTTTGCGAATTGTCCGGAATTGGCCATCCGAACCCCGACGGTTCCAGGCTCTATGCTGAGGCCATACAAAAACGGCTCCTCGAGGCATGGAAATAGTCCAGCTCACCAAACTCACCAAACTCGCCCAACATACCACGTCTTCCAGTCAACCATTTGGACAAAGTTATTTCGAGTACGGCCAGTGAAATGGATAGGGGCTTGTCGATGCAACCGATTTGGGCGAAACGGATTCTTAACCCTTTGTTGAAACTTGATAATTGATAGTTGATAGATGATAAATGAAAGAATGAAGATAGCAGTCGCGATGAGCGGAGGGGTCGATTCCTCTGCCGCAGCCGCATTATTAAAAGAAGAAGGACACGAACTGGTCGGGTTTACGATGCAGCTCTGGAACCAGCGCCGCACCGTCAATGTCGACGAGCAGGGCGACCCTGTGCCTTCACGATGTTGTTCGCTTGACGATGTGTATGATGCGCGCCGCGTGGCCGAATCGCTCGGGTTTCCGTTTTATGTTCTAAACCTCGAAAAAGAATTTGAAGATTCGGTCATCAACCCCTTTATCGACAGCTATTTGAGCGGAGAAACCCCGATCCCTTGTGTTGCCTGCAACTCGCGTTTGAAGTTTGAATCTCTGGACAAGATGGCTCTGAGTCTTGGCTGCGACAAGGTCGCGACCGGCCATTTCGCGCGTGTCGAATATGACGAAAAGGCCGACCGCTACCGGCTTTTTCGAGGCAGGAATCACTGGAAGGACCAAAGCTATTTTCTATGGGAGCTAAAACAGGAACAGCTCTCGCGAACATATTTTCCACTGGGCCAAATGCTCAAATCGGAAGTGCGGGATCTCGCAAGAGGCGCCGAGCTTTACACGGCTGAAAAACCCGAGTCGCAGGAAATTTGTTTTGTGCCGGACGGGAAGTACTCGGAGTTTATCGACCGGTATCTCGAACACGAGGGTCGCGAAGACGAAATTCCCGAAAAGGGTGAGATCGTCAATACAAAAGGGGAAGTCCTCAACGAACACACTGGAATTCACCGCTATACCATCGGCCAACGGCGAGGTCTTGGCGTGGCGCATGAAAGGCCCCTTTACGTGGTCCAGATAGAACGAGCGAAAAACCGAATCATCGTCGGCGAAAAGGAAGAGCTCGATAAAACCTCATTTACGGCCAAGGGTGTCAACTGGGTCGCGTTTGACGAGCCTTCGGAGCCCGTAAAAGCAGGCGTAAAGGTCAGATACCGCCACGATCCGCAGCCGGCTACGATCCACGCGCTTCCCGGCGAACGGGCAGAAATCGTGTTTGACGAACCGCAAGCAGCAATAACACCCGGCCAGGCGACTGTCTTTTACGATGGCGAAGAGGTCGTCGGCGGCGGTTGGATAGAAAAGGGCTGACCTATCTCCAGGAAGATGAACAAGGTATTTTTTCGGAAGTCCGTTGCGGCCCAACGCGCCGATCTGTCACCTTCGGATGTCGCGCGTTTCAGTGCGGCGATCGGTTCAAGGTTGATCGGCAATTTTGATTTTGGATCGGTTCGGTATCTGCATCGCTTCATCCCAATTGTGTCTTCAAACGAGGTCGACACTACCTTGATCCTCGAACAGATTACGACGGTCAATTCGGAGATCAGAACGGTTGTACCTGTCGTCGACAAGTTGTCGCGGGAGTTGAGGCACGTCGAAGTGAATGCCGATACAGCGTTTGTTTCAAATGAATGGGGAATACCCGAGCCGGTAAGCGGTGATTCTGTCGACGAAAAATCGCTCGACTTCGTACTCGTGCCACTCTTGTGCTTTGACCGGCGGGGTCACCGCGTCGGTTATGGCGGCGGTTATTACGACCGGTTTCTGGCAAAGGTCAGGCCGGATTGTCTGAAAATCGGTTTGAGTTTCTTTGGACCGGTCGATGAGATCGAGGACGTCCATGAAGGAGATATTCGGTTGGACTACTGCGTTATGCCGGAAAGGATCTATGACTTTTCATTGACCAATGACCATTGACCAATGACCATTGACCATTGACCATTGACCATTGATCATTTATTCAATTATCA
>JAOTWT010000249.1 GCA_029862725.1 Acidobacteriota bacterium
CGGCGGCGGCACGGTAATGGCGCCCGAGGGAACGATATTTGATTCTAGCGGCACCCCGATTCCGGGAAACCTCCTGGTCAACTGTGCGACATGCGGAACCAATTCGCTGTTTGGGTTTAACCTCTTGAATGCGTATCCGCTTCCGACCCAGGGGGGCCTGCAGAACAACTATCGCCGTAATCGTTCGGAACGTTCAAACGTTGACAGCTACGACGTTAAGATCGACCACAGGTTCAACGACTCGATCTCGGTCTTTGGCCGGTACAGCAAATCGAAGAACTCCAGGATCCGCGACAATAATTTTCCCGGCGGGACATCCCCGAACGGCAACGATCTACCGTCGGGCTTTGGTGCCGGCGACGAGTTTGGAAACTCGCGGGGCGTGACGATCGGTTCGACCTATGTGTTCTCGCCGACGATCGTAAATGACCTCAGGGTCGGCTGGACGAACGTTGAGATTGGAATCAACAACCCCGGCATTAACGGCGCTCTAGGCTTCGACCCGGACGTCAACGCTAACTTGGGCGGAAACAACATCAATGTTTGCGGCACATGCGAAGGCATTATTCTTTTGGGAATCGTGGACAGAAACGAACTCAGCCAGGAATTCGTAGGTGACGGCGGACCTTTCTTCTTCGAATCGAACAATTACAATTTTGCGGACACACTGACCGTCATCAAAGGCAATTCGATCATGAAATTCGGTGCGGACCTGCGGAACAGGCACAACACGAATTTTGATGGCGGACGTAACGGCGGCATTAAGGGACAATACCAGTACGGTATGTCCAGCTACCAAACGCCAGGCGGCGGCCGGGGCGGTTTTGCTTCGGGTAACTACAATGGTATCGGACCCAACGATTCCGGAAATGCCGTGGCGAACTTCCTGTTGGGTTATCAACCCGGATTCGTCGGCCGCGGTACCCCCGGCGGTCCTTTCCTGAGTCAGAACGCCGAGTTGGCCTTCTTTGTTCAGAATGACTGGAAAGTTAACCCGGACCTGACCTTAAACCTGGGACTTCGCTACGACATCTTTACGGCTCCTGTCGAAAAGAACAACGGGCAGGGTAACTACAACATTCAAACGGGACTGATCGATATCGCCGGCGAAAACGCCGCACTCGGACGAGATCTCGTGAACAGCGACCTAAATAATTTCGGACCCCGTATCGGCTTTGCCTACAGTGGTTTGAAAGCTGACAAGAGCATGGTTGTGAGGGGTGGTTACGGACTCGTTTACACGACCGATGTTTCCGGTGTTCAACCTTTGACATCGAACCCCGGAACCGGCGCGGCAAACTTTAGTTGCACGCCGATCACAAATCCTGGCGGTTGCCCCGCAGGCTACCCGACCGGACGTTATCCATTTGAAACGGGAATTCCGTTCGCACCTGGTTCCAATGTGCTCGCTTCCGCTGGATCGAGTATTCCGAATGGCGGCGGCAACCTGATCTATAATGACCCGGATCGGAAGGACGCCTATGTTCACCAGTACAACCTGACGCTCCAGTATGAGTTTGTTAAGAACTGGCTCGCCGAGGTCGGTTATGTCGGTTCTAGAACGAGGAATCTTCTGGTGCTTCAAAACATCGGTACGACCGGCGCACCGTTTGGAAACGGACCTAATCAGGGCGGACCGGGCACTCGCGAAGTCAATTACAACAACACGATCTCAACGACGCGGTATTTTGGAGAGGCCCAGTACGACGCTTTGCAAACCAAACTGGAGAAACGCTTCTCAAACGGCCTATCGATTTTAAGCCAGTACACCTGGTCGAAAGCGATTGATAATTCGCCCGGCGGATTCTGCTTTGGAGGCACGGGTCCAAGCACCTGCGGTTTTGACGACCCGACACGTCCGGAACTGGACCGTGCGCTATCCGATCTGGATGTTCCGCACCGGTTGACGTTCGCGAGCGTGTTTGATGTCCCGATCGGCCGCGGCAGGGCGTTCGGCAGCACCATCCCGACCGCGCTCGATATGATCATTGGCGGCTGGCAGTTGAACAATATCGTCACGTTGCAAAGCGGACCGGTGTTTACACCGAATTTCCGCGGCGCGCGTCCCGATATTATCGGCGACCCTTCACCGACCTCTGAACAGGCTGCGAGAGGGCTGCTTTACAATGCTGCGGCATTTGCGCCGCCGTCGCAGTTTGTCTTTGCGTCGGACGCAAACAACGACGTCTGTTACAACCTCGGCATGGGGGGTAATCGTATTGGTCCGAACTTCAACTGCCCGATGATCGGCACGGCAAGCAGGAATTCTCTGCGCGGAGAAAGTCAGCAGTATTGGGATGCTTCGATTTTCAAGAACTTCCCAATCCGCTGGATCAGCGAGGCATTCAACATCCAGTTCAGGGTTTCGGCCTTTAACGTCTTGAACAATGTCAACCGCTCGACTCCGAACGGAAACATAGAAGATAATAACTATGGAAACCCCAATCCTTCCGGCAGTCTGTTTGGTCGTGATACTTCCGAACAAAGAAGAAGGCAATTGGAATTTTCATTGAAGATCATCTTCTAGATGAGTCTTTGCTGTTGGCTTGAATACATGTAAGTGGCTGGTGATATCTTATTGCCCGCCACTTATTTTTTCTATTTTGGGTTTTTAGGACAACGGACGGGTCGCAGGGTCATTCTGATATAGAGAGGGTCCAAGCGTTGCAAAAATTGTCGATTTCGGATAATCGGCTAAACAAACAATGAGAGTCGTTTTGTATAGTTTATTTGTCTCGGCACTGCTGCTCGCAGCAGCGGACGCTTCACGGCTCTCGGCACAGACGGATACCGTTGCCGGAAATAGTTTATCCGCCGGGGAGTCGCAGGATCTCGACGCTTTGCGCAAAGCGGGTTTTGCGCATTTGAAATTGGCGGACTGGAAGAGCGCGAATGAGACATTCGAAAAAATCCTCGCAATTGAAGTTAACGATTACCTGTCGCTTTATGGCAACGCCGTTGCTTTATTCAATATTAAGCGGCCTGTTGAAGCGGAAGCCAACATTGTCCGGGCGATAGATATCTTGTCGAAGACGAAGGCGAACGACCGTTTGCTGGCGGATTCATTCGTTCTGAAAGCGGTGATGTATGCGACGCGGGGCGATTCCGAAACGGCGATCGAAATTTTACTCAAAGCGACCCGTCTCGTGCCGGCGCATTTCGACGCCCACTTTACACTAGGCAGGGCTTATTTCGGGAACGGTGATGTCGACAGAGCCGTAAGATCATTTCAAAAGGCCGTCGAGATCATGCCCCGCAACATCGATGCACGGTTCTTTTTGGCGACAACGCTCGAAAGAAGGGGCGATTACGAACCCGCACTCGCTGCTTATCGCGCGATGCTTTCCCTGAACGGGCAGAGTGCCCGCGCAAATCTTGGCCTTGGGGTTTTGCTGATCAAACTCGAGGGCGACAAGTCCGCTGAAGGTGTTGCGGCGCTTCGCAAGGCAATTGCGATTAACGGTGAGTTGTACGAAGCCAGAATCACTCTCGGCAAGAGTCTCTTGCGAACAGATCAGGCCGAAGAGGCGGTCGAACATTTGAAGAAGGCGGCGGACCTAGCGCCGAATAATCCGGAGCCTCATTACCAGTTGGCGATGGCTTACAGGCAGCTCGGCCGCAAGGAAGATGCGGCGGAGCAGTTTCGAATCGTTCGCAGGATCCATGAGGAACGAAGGAAGGCCTTACAGAATTAGGGGGTTGGACATGGGCATAAAAAGAGTATCGATGTGTTTGGTTTCGATAATTGCTTTGGCCGGGCTCGTTTCATCCCAGCAGACGCCGAAGGACTCGCAAAGCATCGGAGGCCCTGAACACGCTTCCGAAATCTACGGCGTCACTATAGGAATGGACGTTCCCACTGCGCTCGAAGCGGTTTTTGTAAATGCCGGAAGGAGCCCGGGACAGGAAAAGCCCGATGCGCTCAGAAAAGAAGGGAAGGGCGGAAAAGATATAAGGGTCTTGTACAAGGACCTGCCCAAGGGCGAAGTGCAAATCGTCTTTGCCGGTGGCATGTATGTGAAAGAGGTTTCGCTTCTCTATAAAGTGCCCCCGCTTCTCGACGATCTGCGGCTGCCGTTTTCCTCCACGATCGGCAGCACCCGCGATACGGCTAACGAGACGTCCGTGACGGGTGTTGGAGCCCAGTCGCCAGCGGTTTTGGATGGCACATCGATTGAGGAGTTCAGCGCAACAAAAACCGTGGGCAATGAAAAACTCTCGGCGAGGCGGGTTGGGAATATCAGCCGTTCGCAGTCGGACTTGCTTGACGGGACACGGTATGACGACCGGTATTCAATTGGGTTTGCGGACAATCTGAAGCAACAGAAGATTTGGTGGAGAGACGAAAAGACAGACCGGGGGTACCGTTTGAGGGTCGCGTTTATTGGAAAGAAACTTACCGAATCGGGCGCGAAATTTGTTGCATCGATCGTCCAGAAAACGATCGCCGTGACGCCCGGTGACGAGGATGATTTCAAGTCCGAAACCGCGAAGGCGGAGCAGCTTCAGTGAAGCTCCCGCAGGATCGTAATATGGCTAAGTTGAAATGCATTTTTTTGGCGGGGATGTTTGTGCTCACATCGGCTTATTTGGTTGCGGCGCAAAGGGACGGCAAGGTTGAAACGGTCGATGAACATTCACCCGAGATTTACGGAGTAAAATTGGGCATGACCGTCCCCTCGGCGCTTGAGGCGGTTTTTGTAAATGCCGGTCGAAAGCAGGGTGAAGAGAAACCCGATGCGATGCGCAAAGAAGGTAAGGGAAATGCCGACATAAGGGTTGTCTACAAAGAATTGCCGGCGGGCGAGCTTCAGATCCTTTTCACGGGCGGGAAGTACGTCAGCCAGTTGATACTGGCCTACAAGGATAAGAAGCGTATCGAGGAGATGAAGCTCGCTCCTTCGGGTGATGTCGGGACGGTGAGTTCGGGGGAAAGGTTTGACGACCGATACTCGATCGGATTCGTCGACAGTAAGAAACACGTAAAACTCTGGTGGCGTGACGAAAAGACGGAGCAGGGCTATCATTCCCGTGTTTCGTTTTATTCGGAAAGTTTGCTCAAGGATCGCTCCGCCTGGTGGCAGACGGTTGTCAGGAAGT
Source organism: Acidobacteriota bacterium (assembly GCA_029862725.1). Lineage (GTDB taxonomy): Bacteria > Acidobacteriota > Blastocatellia > Pyrinomonadales > Pyrinomonadaceae > Aridibacter. The sequence goes on from JAOTWT010000249.1 coordinate 5,101, forward strand.
CCGTAACGCTCAAGCCGGGAGATGAGAAGGAGTTTAATCGCGCACACGGCATCGACTGAGATATTGATGAATTTTGAGTCTTTGAGGCTGGTGAAGATTGAATCGCACAGGCTGTTTGTGATTGGTTTGCTTGCGGTCCTTGCCCTCTTCCTGGCTTCAGCGGGGAGCGCCCGGGCCCAGGGAGTTAATCCGCAGACCGCACGGGTGCTGCAAAGTGCGTCCGATTCTATCCAGGCTGGCCGGTTTGAGGCGGCGGAGAAGATACTCCGGGCTCATTTGTCAAAATCCCCGCGGG
>JAOTWT010000250.1 GCA_029862725.1 Acidobacteriota bacterium
TCGCGCCGCCCAACTCTATCGGGTGTTCACGCAAATGCTGCCTGGCCACTCTCAGAACAGTCTCGGAAAAGGTCGCGGCAGGAGCAACCGATGCAAACGCACGGTTCATCGGCGCGACTAGCTCCTCCCATGTCGATTTGTTGACCTTGCCCGTTACCGTAATACCTCTTGCTTCCTGAAAGAGCTTTAGCGCACGTTTCGTCGCAGGACCGAAATCTTCATCAATACCCGTCTTAAACCCGTGAATCGAGACCCATTCCTGGACCTGACGCGCTTTTCTACCTTTTGTTCCTTCCTTGATCTCGCCCGGGAACTCGAACTCCTTTCGAACCGAGGCCGGATAATTCAGTTGCGCATCGAGGTTCGGTTCAAAATGCTCGACCGGATCCTCGAGCGTCGCAAGATAACGTTTGTAAGCAGCCTTCGTCTTGGCTGCCGGCACACCCAGCAAGCTGCCGTCATAAAGACCGAAGCTCTTAAGCCCGGCTTGCACCAGGCGGGCATCCGCCTTGTCGAGTTTGGTTAGATTTAGAGGCATGATTCTTCTCCTGTGTGGAAACAGTTAAGCGCAATTCTGCGCGGGGAGATCGACGATAACTCATTCGTTGATTAGGAACCCAAATCATATCACCAGAAGAAGGTATCTATGCAATTTTTTCCATTTCGATCTTTCGGCGTTTACTTGTTTATGCCGAGTTGCTGATTCGGTACACATCTACGGTCACGCAGAATTCGCTGGCTTTTAACTAGTCCGGAATCTCAGTAGTCGTCTGACGCGACGAAAATGCACCCAATCAGCTTCACGTTGCTTTTTCTGTGGTTGTAGCCCAATGGTATGCCGAAACGGTATAAACCAATGTATCCCAAGTCCGTCCCTTGAACGTCTTGTTTTCACGAATCCGCTCTTTTTCTTTCATTCCGAGTTTCTCAAGAACCCGCGCTGATCCGATATTTTCCGCAATACAGGATGCCGATATTCTTGTGACCCCGAACGTCTTAAACCCCAGTTTGACCATCTCGGCGGTGGCTTCCGTTGCGTAGCCACAGCCCCAGAATTCGGGATCGAGCTCAAATCCGATCTCCGCTTCCACTGCCTCTGCGAACTCTTTTCGGATGCCGCAATTGCCAATCAATGCGCCGGATTGTTTAAGTTCAATCGCGAATTGATATTTTATGCGCGGGATTTCAATTTGCTGGTCGAGGAATACTCGCACAAAAGCCTGCACCTCGTCGGGCTTCCGTTCGGTCCATTCGTAATAACGCAGATAGAGAGGATTACTTTGGTAGGAAAGCACCGCCTGCCAGTCATCTTCGCGAAACTCCCGCAAGATGAGTCGTTTTGTTCTCAATTCCACCTTCGATTGACTCCCAGTACAACGGCGCTACATAAATTAGAGAGAAGATCCGGATTAAGTCTACAATGAGGACTATACCGGTCTCATTGCATAAGTCGATCCACCGTTCGCGCAGATCTTGGTGGCACTGCGACGCAGGGAAACATTCGGCTGATAATTGACTCGCGCTTCCATTCAGTTATTCTTTATAAATAAAAACGGTACAAAAGATTAACCCATGAAAAAACTCATCTCAATTGCCCTAATCTTCGTCTTTTCCACACTTGCGGCCGGCCAATCGAACCCTGATGCGCCGATTACGGTGACGTTCTTACACGTCAACGACGTTTACCAGTTCATGCCCGTCGAGGGCGGCAAAAAGGGCGGGCTCGCCCGGCTTCAAACTCTTCGTAAACAGGTGCTTGCCGAAAACCCGAATGTGATCTTTACACTCGGAGGCGACACGCTTTCGCCATCAGTCGAGACCCGTACCTACAAAGGCGCGCAGATGATCGACGCCTGGAACGCGATCGGTCTCGATTACTCGGTTTTTGGCAACCATGAGTTCGATCTTAAGACTCCAGAGATCCTCGAACGGATAAAGGAATCCAAATTTCAATGGCTCGGCGCAAACATCTACGATACGAAAGCCGGCAAGAACTTCGCCGACACGCCGGACTTCGTTATCCGCGAGTTCGAAGGCGTGAAGATCGGAATCGTCGGCGTGATCTTGCCTGAGGCGAAGGAAACCTCGTCCATGGACGATTCATTGACAGTAATTGATTATTGTCTCGTTGCGAACCTAATTGTGAGCCGTCTGCGCATGGTCGAAAAGGTCGACGCTGTCGTCGGTTTGACCCATCTCTTTATGGCGCAGGACAAAAAGCTCGCCGGCTGCGCCGATTTCGATCTCATCCTGGGGGGCCACGAACACACACTGCTCCAGTCATCCGCCAACGGTACGCCGATTTTCAAGATGACCGCCGACGCGCGGGAGATGGGCAAGTTCAATCTGAATTTCGACCGTAAGACAAAGCGTTTGTTGGGCATGGACTGGGTGATCATCCCGGTCACCGAGGAGATTCCCGATGCGCCTGAGTTCAGTGCGGTGGTCGATAAATATAAGGACCTTCTGGAAGAGCTCGCAGTAAAGGTCGGTGAAACAGCGGTAACCCTCGACGCGCTTTCGCTTTCGAACCGTCAAAAGGAAACAAACATCGGGAACTTTATCGCGGACAGCTACCGGAGCGCCGCGGAAGCCGATATCGGATTTGTGAACGGCGGTTCGATCCGCGCCGATCTGATATACAACCCGGGCGTGCTGACAAAACGAGATGTGATCTCGATCCTCCCGTTCAACAACCCTATCGTCAAAATCGAAATCACGGGTGCTGTGTTGCGCGAGGTTTTGGAACACGGGGTCGCGCGCTCGGCGGAAGACAACGAACCCGGGCGATTTCCCCAGGTGTCGGGAATGTCGTTTAAGTTCGACGCGTCCAGGCCAGCCGGTAGCCGTGTTACGGAGATTTTGGTCGGCGGCAACCCCGTCGATAAATCGAATTCGTACACGCTAGCGACAAGCGATTTTCTGGTGACGCGCGGCGGCGACGGCTACACGATGTTTGCCAAGGGCAAGGTCCTGATCGACGCGTCAAAAGCGAAGAAGGATTCGGAGGTATTCGAGGCCGCGATCCGCTCCGCTCCGAAAGGCATCGCGCCAAAAGTTGAAGGGAGAATTGTCAGGGAAAATTAGTTGGATTGACGAGTCGTCCTTAACAGTCGCGTAGCGACCGAAAGTCCGCTAGCCGTGGCCTTCAAGGCCGCGGTGTGAAAACGAAACGGTTGGAAGCCGCGTCAGCGGCATAAGAATTGAAAATCGACATACCGTGGACATTTCCGTCGCCGCTGACGCGACGATTGCCTTTCTTGAACCGCCGATCCGTGGCCTGAAGGCCACGGCTATTAGACTTCCGCCCCTACGGGACGGTAAGCGAATGATCTCGCGCGGGTTACGCGTATCAACACGGAAACGACGCCGATCTGATATTTGATGAAGTACCTTACCAGTCGCGTAGCGACCGAAAGTCCGCTAGCCGTGGCCTTCAGGCCACGGTGTGAGAATCGAACATCGACATACCTTGGACATTTCGCGTCGCCGCTGACGCGACGATTGCCTCTCTTGAACCGCCGATCCGTGGCCTGAAGGCCGCGGAATAGATAAGAAACGTCGCATTTGTCGCGTAGGAACGAAAGAAAACGTTTGCTACGCCAAGCGCAAATGCTCACCAATACTTCTCCCCTTCAGTCAGTCCCTTCCAGTCATCCGTCCTGAACGGTACCGCGGGAAATCCATCGGCGTTATAAAGATTGGCATCGATTGGGGCATCGGACCACGCGTATCTGACCGTTTTCGGATCCTTCACATTCGGACTCCATACCACAACGCGGCCGCCTTCGATGCGTGCGTGTGCGTCATAAAAGACCTTGTCCGCGCCGGCAATCTCAAAGCCCAACAGAGTGCCTTTTGACACCAGCCCGCTTTCCGCGAACTTGAAACTCACGACGGCCTGGCCCCCCTCAAACCGCACCGATTCGAACATCGGACCGCTGCAGGGCACTTCAAAACCGTAGGTCTTTTTCAAAGCGTTCGCCGCCAGGCGCCTCCCAACTTCCTTTTTGTTTGTCGGGTGGACGTCGACCGGGTTTCCGATGTCGGTCGTGACGGCCATCCCGGTTTTTGGAAGCGCCAACGCCAACGTCTGCGCCTCGCGAAGTTCAGCCCAGCCGCTCCCCTCGTTGCTGCTCTGGTTTTTGCCGAAGCTGGAAAGCTGCACGTAAAAGAAGTAGAAATCATCGTCCCAACGGCCGCGCCAGTCGTTTATCAATGCCGGAAACGTCTTGCGATATTGATAAGAGCGACCCGCGTTTGATTCCCCCTGGTACCAGAGAACACCACGGAAGGAATACGGAACCAGGGGCGCAATCATACCGTTGTAAAGCCCGGTGCCGATGTTGTTGCTTAAATGCGCATAAGAATGCGGTTCGGCGAACGACGGCATCATGTGCCATTTTTCATTTGCCAACCGGATCTTCTCATCCCCAAGCGAGACAAAAACATCATCTGCTGAACCCATAAACCCGAGCCCGAACCATTCGGGTTCGATGGTCTTTTCCATTTTGAGAACCAGTGTATTTTCGCCTTCTATCCATGCGTCCCTTGGGAGTATAATCTCGCGTCGGCCCCTCATAATCCCGGCGAAATGCTGTTTGCCGTTTATATAAACCTCGTTGTAACTAAAGCTCTCGGCGAGGCCGAGAACCGTTGACCTTCCAACAAAGGATTCCGGCACAACAACTTTTCTCGCCAAATACCCGTTTCCTCGCCAGGCCCAGATTCCCTGCCAGTCCCATTGCCACATCGGGCTGCCCCTGTGCCAACCCGAGAAATCATAACCCGGTTTCAGATACTCTTTTTCAGCCTCGAGGGTCGGATTCCTGTCCGGATCCCCAAGTGTCTTTTTCTTGATCTTCCGTTCGAGCATCGCATCGGCGCCTTCCCAGTTTGTTGGAAGTTTCCGCACATATTCCGCGAGTTCCGGAATTGCCAGCATTCCCTCCCTGCTGATCCAGGGCTCGATCTCCGAACCGCCCCACGATGAATGTACGAGACCGATCGGGACATTCAGTTTCTCGTGGATCTCCCGTGCGAAGAAAAACCCGACGGCGGTGAAATCGCCGACCGTATCCTTAGAACTGATTTTCCAGTCTCCCGATTCGAGATCTCTCAAGGGCACGATCCCGACCCTTTTTGCGACCTGAAAATGCCGGATCCCGTAGAATTCGGCATTGTTTTTTTCAAGCTCAAAATTGTCCGCCTGTTTTACCGGCCATTCCATATTCGACTGCCCTGAACAAAGCCAGACATCGCCGAAAAGAATGTCCTTCACACTTAGTCTTTCAGTGCCGCCTGAAACTTCGAGCGTGTGCGGTCCACCGGCCACCTGCGGCTCAATCCTTACCATCCATTTCCCGTTCGCATCCGCGGTCGCGGC
>JAOTWT010000251.1 GCA_029862725.1 Acidobacteriota bacterium
CTCATCTCGGTCGTCGCGTATTTGCAAAACTGGACGTAAAGGTAAGCTGGGAAGACGAAGCGTTGGGCGAACCGCGAACGGTTTACGGTACTACAGAAAATCTGAGCGGCAACAGCACGCTTGTTCGCGTGGACATCCTTCCCCCTGTCGGGCAACCGGTCTCGTTGACTCTTTATGACGGAAAAAAAGAGATCATCAGAATTCCTGCGGTCGTGATAAGAGTCGAGAGGGACCCGGCCAAGCCGAAAGCAGCATTGTCCATCGGGGAGGGCCTCGAGAAGTGGCAGGAAAAGGTTCTGCCCGCGGCACAAGCCTGGGTGACTCGCGACATCAAGGTGAATTACGAAGGTGACGACTGGCTAAATTAGGTTTCGGGAGCTTGACTCCCGCCGGGCGGTTTGGGATATTGCGCAGAGCGGCTTTTTCGGCCGCTCCTTTTCGTTTTGGGGACACGCTCTTCGCAATCGCCGGCAAACGCCGGTTTCGCGGGCGGCATCTTGTATAACAATGAAGAAGATCCTGATATTCGCGTTGCTGTCGTCTTTGAGCTTGTCGGTCCTGGCCCAGCGGGCCGATCCGATTCCGATGACACAGGAAGAATATGTCCGCTTCCTCTATGAAGTCGAACAAACGCCTTCGAAGATGGATAAATTGGTCGAGTCAGTCCGGTTGAGGGGGATCGGATTCAAACTTACAAGAGGTCTCCGCACTCTTACAAAATCCAAGACCAGGAACAACGACGAATTGTTTCGAACGATCGAAGAAGCTGAACGCCGACGTGAGAATCCCGCTGCGGCGAAGCGACCCTCTACCGCCGAGGCGCTTTCACTGGTTGAGCGAACGAGAACGAACACCCTCGAAGCAGTCGATGAAATGCCCGATTTTGTGGTTAAACAGAGGATCCGAAGATCTGTCTCGGTTGCCGGGACCAACAATTTTCGCGGCCTTGATCGGCTTATTGTTGCGGTGAGTTACAGGGCCGACGGACGCGAGGAATACCGCCTGTTGTCAAAAAACGGGGTCCAGAACGATGAGGCCCGCCAAAAGAGTAATTATAGCGAGGCCGGCGGTACGAGTTCGACGGGGGAGTTTGTCACAGTGCTTTCGACCCTCTTCAAGCCTGAAAGCATGACCAAATTCGAGTTTGTAGATACCGATCTGCTTCGCGGCAGGAATACCCTTGTGTTCGATTTTTGGATCGCGAAAGAAAAGGCGCGGCAACAGATCACGTCATACGGCTACATCGCGGATTCGACGATCAGCGGGATGTCCGGACGGGTCTGGATTGACCGCGAAAAGGCGAGGGTCCTGAGGCTCGATTCGAAGGCAACGGAAATCCCCGTAGATTTTCCGGTAACCGCAGCGAGCCGGCTTATCGATTATGATTGGGTAAGCATCAGCGAAGAGTCATATCTCCTTCCAATGGCGTCCGACGTCCGACTTACCTTCCGTGAGAGTCCGAGGATGTACGAGTCTAAGAATTCCATCGAATTCAAGGACTACCAAAAATACGGCACCGAAGTTGAGATACTCGACGATGACACCGAATTCATCGAAGATCCCGGTCCGCCGGCGCTCAAAGGCGGCCCCCCGCCGCTCAAAAAACCGGCAAATCAGAAAAACTAAGTCTTGATCGAAACGACTGAACAGGATGAGATCAGGATTACCCGCGAGAGACCGACGAAGAGCGGAGAAACCGTGATTTACTGACCGAAACGAACGATGAATTTGGTTTCACGGTCGATCCAAGAGAATGGTGGCACCACGCCCAAGGGGAGTTGAACAAGTTCGAAATGCTGGACATACCCTTTGACCAGGTCGGTTGAGAATAGGGAAGTTGGAACGGACGCGCTGGACAAATCGCGGCACTATTGAACCGGCTTGTTCCCGACTGCCAGCTTTCGACGGGCAAGCACGAACAAACCTGGCTTTTTCGAGGAGACCTCAATGAAACGCGTTTCGCCGGGCTCAGACTCGCTCAAGGCCCGCTTAGGCGTGTATGTGACGACGTAATTCGAATCGATCGCTCTCGCGATCAGGTGAGCTTTTTCGATCATCTCTTCTTTGTCATCCGGCAGAATAAACAGTCCGCTTGTGCTTTCGGTGATTCCAAGCAGGAATTGCTCGCCCTTTTCGAGGGCCTGCTTGCGTTCCTGCATCGTCTTTATGAACTTGCGGTCTGTTGTAACAGATACGGATCTTGGGGTATTCGCGACATCCCGCACACCGTTTGGGAGGGTGTCGATGACCTCCTGCGGCAGCGCCTTCTCGTTTTTCGGTTTGTTAACGCCCCTCGCCTTCGAAGCGATCTCGGCTTTTTCCATCCTCGTGTAACTAATTACGTGAACGGAAATGTTCGATTTCAAAAGCTCCCGCAATGCTTTCTCGCGCCTTTCGTCGCTCCAAAGACTGTCCGTACCATCTGAAATCAGGACAAGATGACGATTTTCGAGTTCTGTAGATTCGAGCACGCTGGCGGCGAGTTCGAGTGCATCGCTAAAGATCGAACGGCGGCCAAAATACAACTTCTTATCGAGGTCGTCGAGCAGCTTTTTGCGGCTTGCCGTCCATTCCGTGATTACCCGTGCCTTATCGTGATATTCAATCGTCGCAATTCGGGTATCATCCTCCAGCTTCCGTATGAGTTCCTTTGCGGTATCCCTGGTTTGCGAGATGTTTTTGACTTGCCGGAGTTCGCCGCCCGTATCCAGTACTATAAGGACATTGGCCGGTATTCGACGAACGCTGTTTGCCTGATGAAGTCTCCCGTCCTCGACGATAACGAGATCTTCGGCTTCAACACCCGGGACAAAATCTCCGTATTTATCGAATGCCGAGACGTTAACTTTGATTTCTTCGGTAAAAACGACCTCCGGATCGACGGGTGTAGGAGTCGGGACCTGCGAATATACGGAAACCGCTGTGATAAAGAGGGCCGCGGAGAATATAGAGGCTCTAAAAAAACTATACATACTTGTGTCGAAATGCTTCAAGACTTTGATGCGCCTAATTGGGTATCATTTGCCCCGCTACACCTTTGGATGCTCTTCGACGAATCTAACCAACGTCCCGACATATTCATCGAATGAAGGGCAGGTAATACCGTGCGCATCGAGGAGTTCTTTCGAAACACTCGTGTCATATGTCTGCGGGATAAAGAAATAGGGAACTCCCGTGTGCGGAAGCCCCGTAATCGCGGGCGATATCGGGGACTTCAAAAAAGACTCGACAACTCTCGGAGGCGGGGTTATGACCGACTTCTTGTTCGTTACGGCCTTGGCGATCGCATCGCATATGTCTTTTGTCGTCATAGGATCCGGATCGGCAAGTGCAACGGTCTTGCCAACCGCACGTTCGTCTTTGGCGAGTGCAATCATGCCGTCGACGACAAAATCGACAGGAGCGAGATTAAGTCGAACATCGTCGTTTCCGACATTGACAAGCCGAAACACCTCAGGGAACCTCAGGAGGAATTTGATCACATAATAGATCCCGTCGTATTTTGCCGTCTCACCCGTTTTAGAATCCCCGCACACTACCGACGGCCGGAAGATCGTTACCGGGAAGCCGTCCTTCAGCTTTTCGACCTCGATTTCAGCGTAGTACTTCGTTTCCTCGTAATAATTGCGAAACCCCTTGTCATGCTCTAACTCGTTTTCGTAAATCACATCGTCGCGCTTGCCGGCGACGTAGCAGGTCGATATGTAGTTGTAGCGCCTCAGGTTGGAAATACGCTTAACCAGCTCGTTGACGTTCTTGGTCCCTTTTACATTGACGCGGTACGCGAGTTCTTTTTCGACGCCTAGATCGTAAATCGCGGCAAGATGATAAACATCGGTTGTCTCGGCTTCCACGACCAGAACATCGGCGTCAGACATTCCTAGATTCTGAAGCGTTATGTCGCCCGGGATTATCGTGAATTGCTTTTGGGACAGACCGGCCGCGGCGGCAATCTCATGCACGTCGTTCAGAGCCTTCTCATGAAAGGCTGCCTGAACGAGGAGAAAGAACTGCGTTTCTGGACCGGCAAGCCGCTCGATAAGACGTTTTGCGATAAAGCCGGGGAATCCCGTTACAAATACTGTGTCTTTGTATTGCATAAAATCTGTTGCCGTGGACGCCTGAACAAGATGTCCGACTTCGTTTCAAAGGCCCGGGCGCTACCCATAGAAAACGGAGCGCGTCTAAACTCCAACCAGGTTTTTCAAATCCGAAACGACTCAGGGTCTTCTTTTGTGCCTGAACTCAGTCAGTCTTTCTCAGAAGCGAACCGTACATTGGCATTCTTGCGGTCGTTGACCCTCAGCTCGAATACATCCGGTCTGGAATAATGCCCGTCGGTGTCGAGTAGTAAATTTCCCTGACGCAAGAGGGACAGGTCGAGCTCGGCAAACAAGGTCGAAGGATCGTCAAAGACCGGCTCAGCGATGTAGCTGATATCGGGCGCGATGACCGCACTGCCTCCTCTCTGCAGCTGATCGTTCCGCATCGATTCCAGAAGCGCGTAAACCTCAGTGTCTTCAGTATTTAGAGATTTGAACCCATCAAGTGCGTTCTGTTTTGTGAGTACACAGCCAGAAGCCAGGACGAAACACTGTCCTTCGAATGCATAGTGCCTGCTGGCGATCTGGTGCCGTTCATGGACGGTCGGAAATTGAGCCGTATGAATCGCTTCATGCTTGGCATGCATCGCAGCACGGGCCAGCGGCAGCCAATGCTCCCAACAAATCAGGCCACCGATCGTTCCGAACGGAGAATTGATGGTTTCAAGAGTGCTCCCGTCACCAACACCCCAGACCAGTCTCTCGGTATATGTCGGAGTCAGTTTTCTGTGTGTCTTGTATTCGCCGGCCGGAGCGGCATAAATGGTTGTGTTGTAGATCGTACCGCCATCCCGCTCATTTACGCCAATCACGATATAGGAACCGGTCTGCCGCGCGGCTTCCAGTATCACTTCAAACTCGGGGCCGGGAATTGAAACTGAGTTTTCAAAAAGATACCGGTAGAGGCGTTTCGCCGGCGGATAGTCCCATAAACCGGCGTTCGGCGCATCATCAAGCCAAATCGGGTATCCCGGCAGCCATGTTTCGGGAAATACGATGATCTCTGCCCCATCCGCCGCACAATCCGCAACGGTTTGTTCGAAACGCTTTATAGACTCACCGAGATTCAGATAAACCGGCGGCGACTGAACCAATCCAATTCTCACTGAATGGCCATTCATAATTTTCTAATTTACTCCTCCCGCCGATAACCCGCAAACGCGGTGTCCATTTTTGCGAATTGACGCCGCTGGTCGCCGATTTGTTAAAATATAAAGCCCGCGTAGGATATGATCGAGAGGAGGCGGATTCTGAAGTGAGCGATAAAACACT
>JAOTWT010000252.1 GCA_029862725.1 Acidobacteriota bacterium
TGCCGGACCCGGCTCACGAGGAAGGGACCCCGCTCTACCAGATCCCGGGCCTTCCGCCCGATGTCGCTCGTCTTCCGCCGGGCTGCCCTTTTGCCGAGCGTTGCGACCGTGCCAGGGATATCTGCTCCGACGAGTTTCCGCCTTTTGTGCAGATCAACGAAAACCACCATTCGCTTTGTCATTTCGCCAAAGAGGTTTACGCGGACTCTCAGGGAGGCGAGGCATAGATTTATGAACGAAAACAACGGCGACAAAATGATTTCACTCGAAGACTTGATGGTCTATTACGATCTTGGCGGCGGCGGTCTATTTGACCGTATTACAGGCGGCAGCAAAGAGCGAAGGATCGTGAAGGCGGTCGACGGCGTGACCTTCGATATCAAGGAAGGCGAGACCCTCGGACTTGTCGGAGAATCGGGTTGCGGAAAATCGACCCTCGGCAAGGCCCTTCTTCGGTTGACCACCATCTCGGGCGGGAAGGCGATCTATAAAGGAAAAGACATCACGCGGCTTTCAGCCAAAGAGATGAGGGAACAGCGGAAGAATCTTCAGATGATCTTTCAGGACCCCTATGCCTCACTCAATCCGCGTATGACAGTCGGCAACATCATTGGCGAACCGATAAGGACCTTCGGGCTGGCTGACGGGAAATCCATTGAGCAGATGGTGCAGGGACTGATGGAGACCGTCGGCCTGAGCAGACGGTTCGTAAAAAGATACCCGCACGAGTTTTCGGGCGGTCAGCGACAGCGGATTGGAATCGCACGGGCCCTAGCTGTGGACCCGGAGTTTATAGTTGCGGATGAACCCATATCGGCTCTCGATGTTTCCATTCAGGCTCAAATTATGAACCTGATGGAAGAGCTCCAGGAGGAAAAGAATCTCACTTACCTTTTCATTTCTCACGATTTGAGGGCTATTCGCCATGTCGCGGACCGGGTCGCGGTTATGTACCTCGGGAAGATTGTCGAACTGGCAGATGCCGCTGAAGTCTACAGGGATCCGATTCATCCTTATTCGAAGGCCTTGATTTCTGCCGTGCCGGTGCCGGATCCGGAGATCGAAGCCCAACGGGAAAGAATAATCCTTACCGGTGATGTGCCTTCACCGATCAATCCGCCGTCGGGTTGCCATTTTCATACCCGCTGTCCGTTCGCGGTAGAAGCTTGTAAAACCACCGAACCTGAACTGGTGGAGATCAAGCCCGATCACTTTGCGGCGTGCATCAGGATCAGTCCTGAGCAGCCCAGGATAGAAGACGCGTAACAGCCAAATAAAGTCTGTTTCGGGGTGAGGCGCAAGTCGCGCCTCATTTTTCATTCTTTATATGCAAACAATGTTGTTGATCCTTTTACGTTGACTTTGCCGATATGCGATAATTGAGTAGAGCCTTTTCAGAATTTCGCCCAGATTCGTGAAAAACACGGCTGATTAAGTGTATTAAGCCATTGAGTGCCAAATATTTCGATCCGGTCCATTGATGATGCCGGATAAGTGTGCCCCCCAACTTAATGAGCGCAGAAAACAAAAGAGCTTCGGGAAAGAAATGGTTGCAGCGCCAACAGGAATTGTCCTCCGAAAGCGGCTTGGCGATTTCGATTGTCGATAGTGAAGGGCTGTCTTCGCTTGCCGAAACGAATAACAACTCGATCTGTGCGGTGTTGTCGAACGATGCAAAGTTCTCCGGGGAATGCTCGAAATACTGCGGACGGGTCTATCCAGAATCAAAAAAAACCGGTAAACCATTCAAGTTCAAGTGCCACGCCGGGCTCGAATGTGTTTCCGTCCCTTTGAAAATTGAGGGCAGGAAAGAAGTCGCAGTCATCGTCGGAAGAGCGTTCACGAAAGCCGAGGACTACAGGAGCGCGACAGAGCGCGCAATCTCTGGCGAGTGGAGCGAGTTTGCGCCGAGTGTTGTTTTTGAAAACATACTCCTGACCGGAAGCCGGAGCGTTGAATTATTGGCGAAGAAATTCGCCGATCTTCAGGACACTGACATTGAGCTAATGGCACAGGTCCTGGCTCCGCTTCAAAAGAGTGCGGAACAGAGCGTCGAGAAGCCGCCTTCAAAGGTTCAGGAAACTCCGAGATCTAAACAGGATAAGCCGGATCCGGAAATCGCACCGGACGGCGGAATGCAGACGCCAAACGCGACTACGCCGGCAGACCCGGGTGCACAAATGCCGGGCTTCAGGCTTCCGAAGATAAATGAGTTTGGACCGAAACAAGCTCGTTCCGAAGGATCGGGGCTTGAGGCTCCGGAGTCGACCGAAAAATCCATACCGCCGGGGCTGGACTCGAAATGGGATTTCGACTCCCTTCGCTCTGCCGAAGATATTCGAGAACAGGCCGTATGGCGTTCTTTGTTTGGCGATATTTTGGACCGGTCATACGGGCAGGCTTGCAAACTGATACTCGAATTTCTCAAAGATCACTATCAAATATCTTCGTTGGCGTGGCTTGAAAACCACGGCAACAGGCTTGTCACCACTCACGCATCAGGTAAACTGCGAAGCCAGAAGATTCAGATCAGCGTCGCTACGGACGATCCGCGGATGCGGAAACTTTTGCGGAGCGAAGTTTCGATCGAGTTACGCGAGCGAAGTCCTGCTGACGCGGATGGTTCTCCCGAATCTATCAGGCTTTTTCCGATTATCATCGGGAATGAAATCAGAAGCGCACTGGTAATCGGCGACCGCGCCGACGACCCGCTGGCCGTCGAGAGCGTATCCCGTTTCTGCAAAACGGTCGCCTCGGAGCTCGAGATCCTGAGGCTTCGCGAGGAATTGTCCCGCCGGTCGTGGCTGGACATCGCTCTAAAGAAGTTTAACGAAAGTCTGAAGATGATCGATTCCGAAGATTTTTGGATGCGGCTGATGCAGAATACCGCTGAATTGATGCGAGCCGAGCGGGGTTCGATATTGATTTACGACGAGAAATCAGGTGAACTGCATCTTAAAGCGGCAATCGGACGGAGAGCGGATTTGTTGAAAACGGGTTTGTCCGATCTCGGCCGCCGGATAGCTTTCGGCGTCTGGGAACGGGGAGAAGCTCTCGTAGTGCGCAATATCGCAAACAGCGGGATCGAACCCGCTCCGGCTGATTGGAAGTATAAAACGGCCTCCTTTATATGCTATCCCCTTGTGATCGGGGAAAGGAAGATCGGGGTTTTGAATATAACCGACAAGGTCGACGGCGGCGTATATGCAGATGAAGAGGTGCAGCTTTTGAATACGGTTGTGCCCCAGATCGCCGTTGCCGCAGACAGGGCGAACCTCAAGAGTAAGGCCGGCGAATATGAACAGCTTTCCGTGACCGATCCGTTGACAGGCCTTCTGAATCGTCGATATTTGGAAGAGCGCCTTGCGGAAGAAATAAAGCGCTCGGCTCGTCACGGTTATCCAATGAGTTTTATGATGATCGATGTCGATGATTTTAAATCCTACAACGATCAGTTTCTTCATCCGGAAGGCGATAAGGCACTTAAAATGGTCGGCCATTGTCTCCGCGAGACGCTTCGCGGCGCCGATGTCGCGGCACGATACGGCGGCGAGGAATTTTCGATCCTGCTGCCGCAGACAACCTTGGAAGAGGCGAAGACTATTGCGGAGAGAATTCGCGCAAATATAGAAGTCGCCGATATTCCGCACCGGCAAGTGACCGTAAGTATCGGTATTGCCACGTTGTCCGGCGAGATCGACGATGTCGAAAAGCTGATAGAGTGTGCCGACAAGGCGTTGTTTAAGGCCAAGCGTGAAGGAAAAAATCAAGTTATCGTTTTTAAGAGCAGTTCGGGATTACCGGCCTCAATACACTGACAGTTGTTTAAATGGAAGAGACTGGGGAAGGGAAAGTCATGTCGACTATCTCCGCGGAGTCGTTTATCGGCCGCGGGGCTGAATTGCGCTCTGTTGAAGACCACGCGCGTGACGGCAGCGGTGCTTTAATCGTATCTGCGAAACCGGGCGCTGGTTCTACAGAGTTGCTGCACCAGGCTTACGATCGCATGTTTTTCGAACAAGGCGAAACGGTTCCTTTCCTTTTTGAATTCAAGCCTTCGGACCGGACCGCGCGAGCGGCCGCAATCAGATTTTTGCATGCATTTTTCGTACAGTTCACGGCGTTCCGTAGAAACGACCCGAACCTCTGCGCGATCACGCCCGATGTCTGCGAGCTTTCCGATCTCTCGGCACCTTCCGACAGCGAGTGGGTTAACCGGCTGATCGAGACTTGTACCCGTGAGTCGGAACTCAACAATGAATCCACTTTCATCAGAAACGCGGTTTCAGCCCCGATGCGGGCCGAAACGGAGGGCAATTCTGTTTTCTGTTTGATCGGCGGACTCGAGCACACAAAGTGGCTCGACGGCGACACTGATATTTTCGAGCAACTGAAGGAGTCTTTTGAACTCCTTGGACGCCCGTATGTGTTTAGCGGAAAACGCCGGTTTATCGAAGGGGCCGTTAAAAGGGGCAGCACCCGTCTGAGCGATCATCGGCTGCTTGAACTGGACGGGTTGGGCCTTGAAGAAAGCGGCGCGCTTTGCACTGTGCTTGGCGAGACGCATGGTGTCGAGACGACGCCGCAGACGCGAGACCTGATCGGGCTCCAGTCGGAAGGAAGCCCGCTTTGGATAAACGCGCTATTTCATTCGGCGGCCGGCACGGGAACGGCTTTGAATTCCTTCAAAAACGTTCAGCAGATATATGTAAAAGAACTCATGGGCGGAAGGATTCGCGCATATTTCGATTCCTGTTTCGAATTGATTTCGCCCGATTCCGGTGTCCAGAGAAGCCTCGTGGATTTGATTTACGGTTCCCGGGAGTTTGCGACGAACCCTGCGACTTCGGAAAGCTGGTGTCAAACCCTGAAATTTGATGGTCTCGAATTCCGGCGTGTATTGGAGAAGCTGAATTGCTTTGAGTTTGTCAATTCAACATCGAATCTGCTTTCCGCGCAGAAAATGAAGGGTGTTTTTTCGGATTATCTGGATTCCCGTTTTCGGCTTGAAATCGAAAGGGCGTCGCGGCCCGCAGTCTACGGCGAAATGCTGACTCGAGCGCTAAAGCGCGCTCCGCAGCTGATGGCGCGTTTCTACCGTCGTAGCTCGTCGATCGGGCTTCGGGAAATACTTTTGGCGTTCAATTGTCAGGAAACACCCGTCAGCCTTTTGTTTTATAACGTTTTTAAGGAACGGTTTAAGGGGCGAGAGGAAAAGGAGATCGTTGAAGGGCTTGCCAAAGAGGCTGAAAGAGTAACACTTCCGCAGATCGTCTACTCGGTCAACACGGTTTCGTTGTACGGCCGCCTGAGCAAGTTCACCGAGGAAGAACGTTCCGCTGTCGCACTTGGTTTTGAAGCCGGGGACTAT
>JAOTWT010000253.1 GCA_029862725.1 Acidobacteriota bacterium
ATCTAGGAAGCGCACCCGGTGTTAGTTGGTAGTTTGCGGATGACCTCCGAACTGCACGACCCACAACTGATGCCGCCCGCGATTTAGGAGGTACAGAATGAAATTGAATGCAAAGGCCTTCGGGCTTACATGCGGTCTTATCTGGGGTTTTGGTCTGTTTCTCATCACCTGGTGGATAATCGCTTTCGACGGTGCGACGGGCGAACTGGCGTTTATCGGTCGCGTTTACCGCGGCTACAGCATCACCCCATGGGGGAGTTTTGCGGGTTTGATATGGGGATTGGTTGACGGTTTCATCGGCGGATTCATCTTTGCCTGGCTTTACAACTTGATTGCCGGGAAACTGTCTGCCGGAACGGCCCGGTCCGAAAGCGGCGAGTCGACTGCCTAGCTGCAGGACAAGGAGTTTGTAAACGAACATGACTCGCATCGGGTTTTTGTTCCCGATGCCTGAAGTGTATCGAAAATTGAAGAGATATCGAAAGGAGTCACCGACTCATGATAAACGAAAGCGGAAATGAACCCGTTTCAAAAGGAATGCTCTGGGCGGGAAGGATCATCAGCGGCGCTTTTGCGCTTATGCTGATCTTCAGCGCGACAATGAAGTTCATACAGCCGGATGGGTTTTCCGAAGGGATCAAGCATCTCGGGTGGGACGACGCGACAATGACGTACGTCGGGGTTGTCGAACTCCTTTGCGTTGTGCTTTATCTCGTGCCGAGAACCGCGATTCTGGGAGCGATTCTGGTCGCGGCCTATCTCGGCGGGGCGACTGCGACCCATGTGCGGGTCGCGGATCCGTTCTTTTCGCCAGTGCTGGTCGGCATTGCAGCCTGGCTCGGCTTATGGCTGCGTGACAAGAGGCTTCGCGAGCTGCTGCCCCTTGGTTAAATAGATGAAACAATCGATCGTGCACATCGCTCTCGTGGTTCGGGATTACGACGAAGCGCTCGATTTCTTTGTTGGAAAGCTCAATTTCGAACTGATCGAGGATACGTATCAGCCGGAACAGGATAAGCGTTGGGTGGTTGTGACTCCACCCGGCTCAAACGGTGTAACTCTCCTGTTGGCAAAGGCTTCCAATCCGCGCCAGGAAGCGTTTATCGGGGACCAGGCCGGCGGGCGTGTTTTTCTTTTTCTCAAAACCGATGATTTCTGGAGGGATTATAATTCCATGAAATCCGCAGGTATTGATTTTGTAAGAGATCCCAAAGAGGAGGTTTACGGGACCGTTGCGGTTTTCGAGGATCTCTATGGCAACCGCTGGGATTTGGTTCAATTCGCCGAGGATCATGCGTTGTCGGACAGGCTCAAAATAGGCTAGCGAAGATTTGCGTAACACATTTATTGACTCCGCATATGAAATTGGGCAAGCTGGCAGTCGTCAACGAGCCCTCGAAGACAAACTAATCCCTGGAGGTAAGCCCACAATGCCCTACTACGCCAAATTAAAGCGTCTTTCCGAAAAAGACCGCAAACGTATCGTCGCCGGAATTCAAAGGCTTCGGCTACAATTCGATCAAAACCAGTTTCCATACAAGAAGACCGACCGGTCCCTGATACTCGGGACCTGGAACATCCGCAACTTTGACGACGACCGTTTCAATTACGGCCCGCGTACGGAAGAAGCCCTGTATTACATCGCGGAAATCATCTCGCGATTCGATGTAATAGCGGTTCAGGAAGTGTGTGAGGACGTAAGCCCTCTGGACCGCGTGATCGGACTCCTTGGAAGGCAGTACGACTACATCCTGACGGATGTCACTCACAGCAGCCTCGGGGGCAACAAGGAGCGTCTCGGATTTATTTACGACCGGGACAAGGTCAGGTTTCGCGGGATCGCAGGCGAAATCGTGCTCCCGGAGAAGATGCTGATCAGCGAAACGACCGACAAGAAGCGCCAGTTTGCACGTACGCCTTTTGGCGTCGAGTTCCAATCGGGCTGGTTCAAATTCCAGTTTTCGACCGTCCATATATTTTTCGGTTCGAATTCAGGAAACACTCCCCAATACAAAAGGCGTGTCGACGAGATCAACGCGATTGCGAAGTATCTCGCCAAAGAGGCGCGGTCGAGGGACTCGAACAAGATCCTGGTTGGCGATTTCAACATTAAGGAAAGAGGGAGCGAGGGGTTTAACGCACTGGAAAAAAATGGGTTTATGACGGTCAAGAACCGTATGGGAAGCAACCGTGACCAGACGAAGTTCTACGACCAGATCTCGTTTCTGCCGCGAAAGAATGAGTTAAAAATGATAGAGCCGGAGCGCGACGACCGGGTCTTCCAGTTCTTTGAAAGCGTTTTTCGGGCCGATGAGTTTCCGACCTACAAGGCGATAATGAAGAAGGGCATCGAGGGGAAACTAAAGACTGCTGAAGAAGAACTTGAAAAAGCAACGTCCAAGACCGCGCGGACGAAGGCGGAGAAAATCATCAAATCTCTGAAGGCGGCGGCAAGATCCGACACCTCGCTCAAGGCCTATTACGAGGAGTGGCGGACTTTTCAAATGAGCGACCATCTGCCGCTCTGGGTCGAGGTCGAAATCGACTTTTCGGCGGAATATCTCGAGTACCTGAAGAAGTACAAGCCTGAATAGCCGCGGCCGGAAGTGCGACTGGATATTGAGAGATCGTAAGCAGTTTCCGCTGACAACTTATTTGCTCTCGTCGGGACAAACATTTGAGATGTTCGTATCTCTATTTGAGTCAGACAGTTAAGAATTTGAAATTCTCTTGACAAACTCTCCCGGGTCTCTTTTCAGCATCGAAATGTCAAGATACGCCTCATAGAAGTTTTGAGAGAAATTATCAGGGAACAGCGGCAGATTGCCCGATCGGAACGCGGAAATGGCGAATACGGTTTCTACGGCGCCAAATACCTACCACCCTCTTCGAGGGCTAATCGCAACCCGGTTCGACAAGCTCGACCTGCGGTTTTCGCAATGTGCGGCTAAGCGGGGCACTCTCAACATGTGCGATGGCTCCGGACATTTTTGCGGGCTCCGATTTTGTATTTTTTCGAGTGTTTCGCGGTCTGATTTCTTTATTTCGCCCAGCCGTTGCCCGTCCCCGCGTCCATCCGTGATCCCCTTAAGAGTTTGAATAACGGTTCGTTGTCCATTTGCCGGTATCGGGAGCGTTGATATAGTAGGATTGAAAAGATTGATATCGACGGTCAAATGGTTTTGAGACAGCGGTGTCTGTGCCCATTGGGATTGAGCGTGCGGCGGATCGCAGAAGCGACAAAAAACCTTATCCTTTCCCAGAACGTATTAGTGTGAATTGCTGACCGGACAAGACTGGCCCTGTCACGAAGCAGCTCTATGCGATCTGCGTAGAGCGGCGAATACGCGGGTTCGGTTCGATACCCGATCCGATCGAACGAGAATAAATATGTCCGAATCCGGCAAATCCCAGGCAACCAACCCCAGTGGCGAGATCCACATAACCCAGGACGCGCCTCCGCAGTCAAAATACGACCGCTCGATCATCGAAGGGCCCTTGAGCCGCGCCGTCTGGAAACTCGCGTGGCCGACGATGCTGACAAACCTCTTTGGCGGCCTGCAGGGGATGGTCGATCATGCCGTGGTCGGAAACGTCGTCGGGTTTAAGGGCAATGCCGCGATCGGGGTGAGCTGGCAGATCTTTCTCGTCGTCGTTGTGTTTGTCTCATCGATATTCATGGGGATGAGCATCCTCGTCGCCCGTTTTGCGGGTGCAGGAGAGGAAAACAAGGTCGACCGGACGGTCTACCAGGCATTCATTACGGCGATATTCATAGGTGTTTGTATTATCGCTCCGATCGGTTATTTTGCGTCTCCGTATCTTCTCGACCTTGTAAACGCGGAAGCAGGTGTTAAGGCCGAAGCACTTCCTTATATCCGGATCATGTTCTTGTTCAGCAGCGGCCTGATGATCTTCTTTATGCTAAGCGGCGCGCTGCGGTCCGCCGGCGACGCACGGACGCCGATGGTACTCGGGATCGCACTTACCGTTCTAAATCTCTTTTTCAACATTATTCTTATCCGCGGACTCGGTCCGATACCCTCGTTTGGAACAAAAGGCGCGGCGATGGGGACATGCATCGCGGCCGGGCTCGTCGCCGTCTATTCCTTCTGGAACCTCTGGAACCGGAAGTGGGTCGTTTCGATCCGTCACGGCGGCAGCTACCTGCCCGATTGGAGGGTAATCCGGAAGTTGTTCAAGTGTGGCCTGCCGGCCGGCATGCAGGGAATCGCTATGAACATCGGCGGCGTACTGATGCTCGCGTTTGTCGGCTCGCTCGCAGAAAGTGCGGCGGCACAGGCTGCATATGCCGTTTCCTATACCCAGCTTTTTTCGTTTATCACGTTCACATCGGTCGGTTTGATGGGCGCCACCGCGGCCGTCGCGGGTCAGAATTTGGGTGCCGGACAGCCTGAACGGGTTACCGGTGCGGTGCACGCCGCGGCCAGGTTTGGACTATTAGCGGCCGCTTTTGTCGGCTTCTTTTTTCTGTTTTTCCCGCAACAGCTTCTGGCCGTGTTTGGGATGACGGAACCGACGGTAGTGGAAATAGGCGTCCAGTTGCTTCGCATTCTCAGTCTTTCCGGTCTCTTTGTGACGGTTGCCCTGACCTATACCGGCGGTTTGCAGGGGACCGGCGATACGAAAAGCCCGCTCTACATATCGATTATCTCTCAGGTGATCATACCGCTCGGGATTTGCTTTGTTTTGCAGGCTACCTACCATTTGGAGGCGTGGCATATATGGCTTGCGATACTTGCCGGTCACATGACGCGCTGCGGCCTGAGCATCTTGCGTTTCAACCAGGGAAACTGGAGTGACATTGCGATTGATATCGAGACGACCGAGGCGGGATAAGCGGAAAAAAGTAAAAGCAAATTATCTTCGCCACATAATTTCGTTTGGAAAGGGCTGCATTAAAGCAAATTCCAGCGGGCTGACCACCACGTTTCAATGTGGTAACAGACCCGCTGTTTTTGTGATCAAAAATTGAACTGCGAACCGTGATTTGCAAATATTCGTTTGTCTTTAGAAAAGGAGGTTCGGAATGAGATATGTATTTGTTTTGGTAATTCTTGCTTCTGCAATCACCGGGCAACGCGATCCGGGTTTTGAAAAAATCATTGGAGGCGCAGGGTTCGACCGCGGGGTCGACGCAAAGCAAACGAGCGATGGGGGTTATATCGCGGTCGGGGCGACAGGCAGTTATGGAAAGGGCGGCGAGGATGTATACCTTGTCAAAACAGATTCAAGGGGCCGCCTTGAGTGGTCCCGTTCCTATGGAGGAAGGGAAGAGGACAATGGGTGGTCCGTACAGGAGAATGCGGACGGATTCCTGGTAGCCGGCTTTACAAAAA
>JAOTWT010000254.1 GCA_029862725.1 Acidobacteriota bacterium
GCGCCGAGGCGATGCAGCTGATAAGCGCTTCCAAGCAGGCAAAACTCCAGGAACAGCTCGCGCAAACGATGGAGTCTTTCGATATCGGCGACGATGCCTCGACGTTCAACGAGATGCGGGAAAAGATCGACCGAAGGGTTGCGGCTGCCGAGGCCAAGCTGCAGCTTGGAACCTCATCTGTCGACAATCAGATGCATGACATCGAACGCGAGGCGATGGACATACAGCTCCACGACAAACTGCTTTCCTACAAGAAAGAAATGGGCCTCCTCGGTGAAGGCACTGGTGACGAAACAAAGCAGATATCGGCCCCGTCCGAGGATGCCGAAGCCGACGATGGCGAGGAGAAGCCGGCAGACGCATTGCTTGAAGAGGCAGAAGAAATATTGAAGAGTGCCGAAGAATAGGATCGGAGTTATATAAGGCAAAGTACCGGCTCTGGGAAAGCATCAAAGTAACGCATGGCAGATATCGCGAAGTACCAACAATCGCTCGACAAATTCAACAGCTCCTATATGAAAGAGGCTCTAAAGGAGCCCGTGAATTTTTGGGGACTGGCGGGATTTGCGGTAGCTGCGGCCTTTACCGCGAGCGTGATACCGCTCTTTGTCGCCCTCTTGGTTGAATTTGCCTATGTCTTGATCGTTCCCAATCTGCCTATTTACAGGCAACTTGTCCAGACCCGCGAACGAAAACGCCTGAAGGCGCTAAACCAATCCCAGCGCGAGCAGCTGATCAAAACCTTTAGCCCAAGAGAGCGCGAAGCGGTCGAGTACCTCCGTTGGCAAAAGAACAAGATCCAGGAAAACTACAAGAAATTCGCCGGCTCAAGGGACCTCCCGACAAACCTTCTGTCCCTGGACCGGCGCTGGGAAGACTTCGTCGACCTGCTAGATATCTACCGGCGGAGAAAACAGCACCTTAAATCGATCAACCGTCAGGCCGTGCACAATCAACTTTCGCAGGCGTTTCGCGCTGCGGAAGGGGCCGAAGATGAAAGGACGAAGCGGATACAGCAGACAAACGTCGAGATCCTGAAGCGACGTTTGGCGTCGTTTGACGAACTCGAGAGAAGCGTAAAACTGGTCGAAGGCCAGCTGCAGTCGATCGAGAATTTCTTTGGTTACCTGAACGATGAGATCGTCACCATCTCGACACCCGAGAAGTTCTCGCTTCTCGATTTCGAACAGCTTTCGGATTCGATCGCGATGACGAAGCAGATGCTCGACGCGACTTCGGATTCGGTCGGCGCCCTTGACGCCTATAACCGCGAAATGGGCAACTACGAACTCCTTCCCGAAAACAACTAGAATTCAAAAATCCAGCGAAGTCATTTCGTAATTCCATTCCCGCATCCATGCCATCGCTTCGTGCTTTGTCGTGAACGGCGAGTACTTGTTCCATTCGAAAAATCCGGATTGGTCAGGCTGAATCTGGTAGTCGGCATCGAGCAGCGTTGCGACCCTTCCGTCGGGAAAGAAATTGAAATCCGTTTTCCTGAACCTTTCCTGCCGGAGCCGGTGAATAACGGTTGTAAAGGTGCTGCGGTAGGTGCCGATAAAAATCTCGGCGTTCGCGCACAGCAGCTGATTGATAATGCTCAGGGAATTAAAATCGGTAAACTCGAGATTCTTATATTCTTCGTGGAACTCGTCAAAAACGAGTTCGTCAATAAAGACCAGCTTGTAGCCTTCGAACATATCGGCAAACATCTCTTTTTCATAGAGGCCGTCGGTCGCGGCGAGGACCGGGATGCTGTCATCGGAGAACGTCGCCCGCACAAACTTCTTAAATCTCTCGACCTCCACTGAGTATTCATCCGATTCGTAATTACCGATAAAATCCCCCAGCCTCAAATGAAATGAATAGAACTTTCCGAACTGCGCACGGATTTTGGAGACCAGATCTTCGAGGTCATCGCTATAACGAATTCGGACCTTTTCAAGCAAAGCATTTTTTTCCGATTTGTTCAGGAAATAGAACGCGCTCGGGTTGGCCAGTTTCGTATGCGTCCATTCGATCAGATCGTACCCGAGCAACTCTTCCCTCGTCAGCGGTATCCTGCCGATCGCAAAAGAATTCCAGATTATCGTGTTCTCAAACTTCGCCTTTATTTCCTCGGTGGTCACAAAATGACTGTAGGCCAACTGAAGAGAGATCTTGTTTTCAACGTCCCTGTCGATTTCAAACACACGCCGCCCGGGGATCTTAACAAGATCCGAAACAAGGCTTCTCCCGCTGTTGAGCAAAATATCGAACTTGCCCTGATATTCTTCCCTCGACGCAAAATCCGGCGGCGTCGAACAGGGTATTTCGAAATCGAAAAAAAAATCCCGTCGCAAGAACTCAGACAAGGAGATGCACAAGGTGTATGACAGTAGATGGGTGTTGAATCCTTCCTTCCCGTGTGAGGCATTCTCAAAATAGATCACTATAGTTTTCCTGTTTCGAAGTTTATTTTGACGGGCGAATTATAACATTGTAATCGAAGCGTCGGTCGCTCTCAGGGATGTGACCCCAAGACCGCCGGACTTTTTCACGGTGCAGCGGCTTTCGTATTGTGCCGCGCCGGCCTTGCGAACACCCCAAAGCGGAACCGCGAGTGCCGGATACCGTGTCCGCTTTGTTGTTTTCAGCGACAATGCTATTCTACGGAATTGTTTTGCGTGCAGTTTTTATATCTTTATTATCGAGAGGTTACTTACATGAAGAAAGTTGGAGTATTGGTCGGACGGGAGGTCACGTTTCCCGAAGCCATTATAAAAAGTATCAATGAGGCCGGCGGCGGCGATGTCGTCGCGGAGCTCGTCAAAGTCGGCGGAATACGTCTCGACGAACCAAAACGATACGACGTCATCATCGACCGTATTTCGCACGAAGTGCCATTTTACAGGGCCACGCTGAAGCGATTCGCGCTTGAAGGCACGCACATCATCAACAACCCCTTCTGGTGGTCCGCCGACGATAAGTTCTTTAACTTTGCACTGGCATCCAAACTGGGCGTCGCGATCCCGAAAACGGTCCTTCTGCCGCAGCATTCGTATATCGAAGACATCAACAGCGAGTCCCTTCGCAACCTTGAATTCCCGATCGACTGGGAAGGCATTGTCGAATACACGGGTCTTCCCGCGTTCTTGAAGCCCTTCGACGGAGGCGGCTGGAAGAATGTCTCAAAAATCGAATCACTCGAACAGCTCTGGTATGAGTACAATCAAACCGGTCGTCTCTGCATGACGCTCCAGGAAGGAATTGATTTCGAACAGTTTGTGCGATGTTATTGCGTCGGTCAGGACGAAGTGCTTATCATGCCCTATGACCCGACAAAGCCGTATTTATCGGGCGAGCAATACGTGCCGGATCCAGATTATCTTGCGCCGAAGCTTACCGCGCGGGTCGAAAACGACGTCCGGACGATCTGCAAGGCCCTCGGTTACGACCTGAACACGGTCGAATTTGCGATCAAGGACGGAATTCCCTACGCGATCGACTTTATGAATCCTGCACCCGATGCCGAACTGGCGTCGGTTGGCGAATACAACCATCGTTGGATCGTCGACTCGCTGACGGATTTCGTTGTCAATAAACTGCCGAAACGCGCTGCAAAAGCGGTCTATCAGTGGGACGCGATGCTAAACCCGGCCTCCAAACCGGCCCGCAAACCGCGGACCCGCAAGGCGACGGCAAAGAAAGCGACTGCGAAAAAGCCGCGCACAAAAAACGCATCGGCTGACTAGTGCAGCGTGGAATTTGAGTGATGAAGAGGCCGTCCTATGTGACGGTCTCTTTTGATTTGAGCCGTTTGTTCGGAGATTTTCGGCACGGATTTTACGGATCTGAGATAGATGATCAGGAATCCAAAGGGTCAGCCAAAGGCCGCATTCAACGCAATAACAAGAACCGCTCGATGCGCAATATGCACGCACCGCAAATGGAGCACGTGCATCGCTGAGCGCATGCCCCCCGGGGCCAGAATTCAGTACCGGAGTTATTGGGCGGCGCCGCGCCTCGCCCGCCGCGCCTCAACGCGGATCACAAGGAAACTCTGGGATCTGGGAATTGAGTTCCGAAAAATGAAAAGAATTGTCTACTCTTTGGCGTCGATCTGGACCCTTTCGGATAGCAGATTCCGGCTGATGACGATACCCGTCCAGATAACGATCGCGGTACCCGAAACGGCCCAGCCGACATTCGACAAAAGCGTGAGATCGGCGACGACACCGGCGATGATCGCCGGAAGTGAGAGAATCGCGATCCGCAGAGATGTCACTTTCGCGCGATCCAGAGACTCCAGCAGATTGACGCGGCTGACTTCCATGTCCAGGTACTCGTCATCGTCATTCAAACGCGAGAAATATTGGCGCTCAGATTCGGACCAGCGGCGAAGCGCGGGGATTTCCGCGACCCTGTTGGCATTACTAAAATGATGGATGACATGTGCAATTTTGCCTTCGCGCAAGGAAATCTCGGCCATGCCGCGGACCGACCTGAAACTCGTTTCGGCCTTTGCAAGAGTCCGCCTGAAGACCTTTGTGGCTCGCTTCCAGTCGCCGTATTGAAAATAGCTTTCGCCGAGGCGTGCGAGGAGCCGGGAATCGTCGCCGGCACGTTTTTCGACGAGCCGCAGCCCGGCCATCGCGCGTTTTTCAAGTCGCGCGTTTTTTTCGGCACCGGCAAACGAATGCAGGCACCGCGCGAATTCGAATAAAAGCCAGGCGTCCTTCGGATTCAGGAACAAGGCGCGCCGGAACACCTCAAGCGCCTGCAGGAGATTTCCGGAAAGGCGAAGCTCGTTTGCGAGCGTTCGCAGATAATCCGCCTTCTCCATTTCCTCATCGCCAAACTCCGGTTTTTTTCGTTTTGTCTTTCTGAGGGTCTCAAAATCGTTGATTGAAACTTCCAGGACCTCAGTTGAGGGGATCTTCGCAAATTCAGCCTTCATCAGGGCTTCCTTTGGTTCGCTGATGTAGTCGCGAAGCTCGATCGAACGGTTATCGAGCAGGCTCTCGGACAATTTCGGCAAAACACTCCGAATCATACGGCGGTAGCTCTCTCCGCCAGATGCGATTATCAAGCGCTGGTTGGCCCCCACGAATGATGTGCGATACCTGTAAAACACGCTGCCTCCCCTTTTGAGTGCCCGCAACGCCTGCGTTTCCACCTGTTCGACAGCGTCCAGCTCGAGCGCGCATTCGGAATTGTTGATCCTGGCCCAAACACGCGGGACGATTCCCGTTCTGACGAGCCTTTTGCCGTCGAACACGATCCGGTCGCCCCACAGAATAAAGGGGATCACGATCCATCCGAACAACAGGAGGGCCGCCGCAAAAAGGTCATATT
>JAOTWT010000255.1 GCA_029862725.1 Acidobacteriota bacterium
AGTTCATGCGGGATGCGAATGGAGGCGGCTGGCAAAGGATCGCTTTCGTGCCATTGACGGTAATTGCGCTCTACACCAACATCTACCTCGGATTTTTGCTTGCAGGCCTTTTTGTCGTACTTGTTTTATCGAAACGATACCGATCTGCCCGCGGGTATCTTATTCAAATGGGAATTACGAGCGCGTTTTTTCTGCCGCTTGTTTTGTTCATTTCCAGCGGGATCGGCAAAGGCCTGGATGGTGCGGCATTCGATTATGGGACCCTTGAAGGTCTACGGAGGGTGTGGCAGCATCTGCTTTACTTTGGTCTGCCGACCGAATTGCTTCCGCCTGACCAGCAGACATCCATCTCGTTCGTACGAGTCTGGGCGGCCCGCTTGATCGTGATTGCCGGAGCGGTCGCACTTTTGACCCGAAGGTTTTGGCCGGACTCGCGGACAATCGTTTTTGGCACTTCATCTCTCGTCATATCCGGATTTCTGATCCTCGCGTATTTTCTCCTTGGAACTCTTTATGTTGAGATAAGACATGCCGCGGTGTTATTTGCCCCGTTTATTCTTTTTTTGCTGGCTGTCTTGTCCCGGTTGGCACCAACAGGGCGTATGCGTTCGTGGTACGTGGGCGCGGTCTCGGTAATTTTGATCTTTTTTTACAGCTACGGTTTCACGGCTCTTTACCCGGATTTTATAAAGCGTGGAGATTGGGCGCGGGTTGCCGCGTTTGTCGAATCAAATGAGAAGCCGGGCGAACCTGTGGTCGTTTTCAGGAACTATGAAGCGCTCGCCTTTGCTCAAAACTACGACGGGCCGAACCAGGTCCTTCCGGAAGAGAGATATTTTGACTGGAATTACGAGGGCGACGCGGGAACGCCTTCGATGTGGCCGAAGCAAATCGAGTATGTCATATCCGTTTTTCCGAGGGACGCCAAAAGGGTTTGGCTGGTCACGGAAGAAACGTGTCATAAGACCCCGGCGTGCGGGCCTTTGGATAAATTCGTCAAAGAGAATTACACTGTGGTACTTCAAAAAGATTTTTACAGTGAACGCGTCAGGCTCTTGAAAAAGCGATGATAGGAAAAGAAAAGAACCCAAAACCAGTAGTCCGCTGTTCTGAATGCGATAGCGAGACGGATCACTACTATATTTTTGTGAGTCCGATTAATGAAGAGTCGGCCGTTTGCTGGCAATGCCAGATGCGTGAGGAAAAGGGCTTTAACGCCAAGAAAACATTCCGCCGGCAATCCCGCCGCGGCACCATTCCCCGGTAACCATCTTTCAATTATCAACGATCAATTATCATTGAAGGTAATGAAATTTTGGCGCGGTTCATATTATTTAGTAAATCAGAATTATTTGAATTCTCTCGACTCGATAATTGATAATTGATAAATGACCTATGGCCATAAGACCTATAACCGAATACCCCGAGGGAGTGCTTGCAAAGGTCGGCAAGCCGGTTACGGAGTTTGACGAAAAACTAAAAGAGCTTTGCGACGACATGTTCGAGACCATGTACAACGATGAGGGCGTCGGGCTCGCGGCGCCGCAAATCGGCATCAACCTTCGTTTGTTCGTGATGGATTGCGACGGCGTGAAATTGGTTGCTGCCAACCCCGAGATCATCGAAACATCGGGTGAACAGTCGGGGCCCGAGGGTTGCCTATCGCTGGAAAAGATCCCAGCCGTTTTGCCGCGTCCGAATTTTGCAAAACTTCGTGCTCAGGACCTCGAAGGGAAATGGTTTGAAAAAGAGGCTGAAGGCTATGCGGCGCGTTGCTTCCTGCACGAAACGGATCATTGCGACGGCAAGCTATTTATTGACCACCTGCCAAAGATGCGGCGCGAGATGATTATTAAGAAGTTCAAGAAGGAAAAGAAGTTAAGATAATATTCAGGAGTCGGGAGTCAGGAGTCGGGAATCAGAAGTCAGGAGTTGGCAGGGCTGAGTTGAGTGAATCCTGTATTCTTCAAAACCTTCCTTTCATCGCGGTAGACAAATCCTCAACCCCTTTTTCCTCGAGCAAATCCAGCAACTTCAGGAATATCAACGAGGTCGCCTTTGCATCATCCGTAGCACGGTGGTGATTATCGAGGTTGATCGAATAGTAGTTGGCAACCGTCGCAAGCTTGTGATTTTCGATCTCAGGTATCAGTTTGCGCGCGAGCCGGACCGTACACAAATATGGGTTGGCGACCCTGTAATTGATATGGATTCGGCCGATTTCTACATTCAGGAATCGCATGTCGAACATCGCGTTGTGCGCGACCAGCACCGCATCTCCGACAAACTCCAGAAAGTCCTTTGCGATTTCCGCAAATTTCGGTGCATTTTCTACCATCGCGTCGTCGATACTGGTGAGCGAAGTAATAAATGCCGGGATTGGCATTTCCGGATTGACGAGCGAATGAAAACTCTCGCCGATCTCGCCTTTTGAGACGCGGAATGCTCCGATTTCCGTTACGCGACAGGGCGGTGTCTTGGCACCGGTTGTTTCGAAATCGAAGACGACATATTCCGCCTCGGAAAGCTGGCGGTTGCCGTTGCCCTCAATAAATTGAACCTGTCCGTTGTTCAATTGAAGGCGGGGATCGGTTTCGATCAAATCGCCAACAAGCATATCTGCAAGTTGTGGATCAGGACTTGCGATCTTCATTACCGAATCGACAATCTCGACAGCCGAGGCGTTACCGCCGCTTGCCCGCAGAAGATCTATCGTGTCGTTAACGAGCACTGAATCGGAAATGAGATTCGGAAACGGCGACATAGGTTAGTTTACTGAATTCGCTGAGTTAAACACGCTAACAAAGTTAACAGAGTTACCAAAGTCTACAAAGTTTGAGGCAGGCTTGCATCCTCGGCGGGGGAATGTCCACGCTCCGTGGAAAAGCATTCTCCGGTTTCACGCGCCCGACCAGTCTGCCACGCTGACTTAGTTAACTTTGAAGGCTTTGCCAACATTGAGAACTGGCCTACACTAACCACCATGGAACAAGATCGAATACTTCAGCATTTTCGCGATACCGACGCACTCCTCGACGGCCACTTTATTTTGTCCAGTGGTCTTCACAGCGCGAGCTATCTGCAATGCGCCCGCGCACTCCAGTTTCCATATGACGCCTCCAACTACGGACATGCGATAGCGGCGGCGGCCGTTAAAGGAGTAGAAGACGCGGGAGGCCGACCGGACACTATCAAGACCGTCGCATCACCGGCAATCGGCGGTCTCGTGATCGGCTATGAAGTGGCAAAGGCGCTGAATCTTAGGTTTTTATGGACTGAACGGAAGGAAGGGGTGATGTCGCTTCGTCGCGGGTTTCGGATTACAAAAGACGAAGAGATATTAGTCGTCGAAGATGTAATTACGACAGGTGGTTCTGTCCGGGAATGCGTCGATGTCCTGCACAAGAATGGTGCGAGGGTCGTCGCCGTGGCATCCATCGTCGACCGTTCGGGGGGCGAAGCCGATATCGGCGTGCCAAGGGTTTCGCTGGTCGAACTCGATGTGCCGTCGTATAGTCCCGACGAATGCCCGATGTGCAAACGTGGAATGGAATCCGTCAAGCCGGGAAGCCGATAGGGACAAGAGAGGGCGGTACATGTGACGAGGCAGAAACGACAACTGATAACGGAATATGCGAAGAGAACTATTAAAGGCAATCGGTGGATTCCGGAGCGTCGGGGACGCGGCGTGTATTAGCGAGGGTTGCAGTGAAGCGAAACGCCGGGACATAAGGCGTAAAATGCCTGTGGCCCTGAAAGGACGCCACCCTAAGATTTTGCAAACACAATCGTTATGTCGCCCCTACGGGGCTTAAGGTGAATTTTTAACGAACTGGCTGTTCCTTTGCGCGGTGCACTCGTTTGGGAAGTAGAGACCGTTTCATGGCATTCAAATCAAGATTGGAACAGATTCGATCTCTTCGTGGCCCGCACGACATGGGATTATCATCACGCGCCGATGGAGTTTCTGGATACGCTGCGCGAGATTGATGGCTAGAATGCACGGCTCGAAAACCCATTTGAGCTTATCGAATGGAATATTGAAAAGACCTGTCTGATCGAGCTCGTCGGGAAAGGAATCGAAGTGGTTTGGACTCTTTTTTGATGACACCAGATTGCCCCGAACTCATCTCCAAATGGCAAAGTGAATTGGATTAGGAGCAACTCGTCATGAAACCGCCGAAAAGCTTTACCTCCCTGAAAATTTTCGGGTCACGAATCAGTCGGATAAACGCATTGTACTCAAGAATTACATGGTACAACCGCTGGTCGGGTCCGTTGTTTCCGAGTGGGAATACTCGCTTTTTTATTTTGATGCAAGGTTTTGCCACGCGATCCTTAAGACACCAAAACCGGGCGATTCTCGTGTTGAGGGGGAAATTGGCGGAAGTAACCGAGCGTCGTGCCGGAAAAGGGGTTGCTGGAATTCGGAAAAGCGGTTATGGATTCGATCGGTGCGATCCCGCTTTATGCACGTATCGACGCTGTTGGAAAAAGTGATGGTAACTTTGCATTGATGGAACTTGAACTGATCGAGCCGGCATTATATTTTCGGTACGACGAAAACGCACCGCGGATGTTTGCCGCATGTCTTGATTCGCGCAAATGAATTATAAATTATTGCTCCAGTACGATGGTACCGATTTTCACGGTTGGCAGGTCCAGAATGATCTGCGGACCGTTCAGGGTGAGCTCGAACGCGTGCTCTCGCTGCTTGAAAATGCGGAAGTAAATGTGGCGGGTTCCGGGCGCACTGATGCGGGCGTTCATGCCGAGGGGCAGGTCGCGAGTGTGAAGCTGGATCGCGAGTTTGAGGGGGAAAAGCTTTGTTCGGCTATTAACGGGAATTCCTGGCAAGACATCCGTGTAGTAAAAGCTGAGGCCGTCGACGATGATTTTCATGCCCGGTTTTCTGCAAAAGGAAAAACCTATGTCTACCGCGTGATCAATGCCAATGTCATGTCTCCCTTCTGGGCCCGTTACGCCCATTTGGAAAAAACGCCGCTCGATGTCAACAAACTGGATAAGGCTTCGCGTTTGTTTTTGGGCGAGCATGACTGGACAGCATTTTCCTCCGCCCAGAGCGATTCGGAGAATAAGGTCAGGACGATACAGGAGTTTGTGGTAGATTCGCGTTGGGATAATCGTGCAAATGCTTCTATGATCGAGTTCCAGATCACCGGAAACGGCTTTCTGCGCTATATGATCAGGTCGATAGTCGGCACGATGCTTGAAGTCGGAAGGGGTGAAAAAGATCTGGATACGATTCAATCCGCGATCATAAATCGAGACAAACAACTGGTCGGCGCAACCGCC
>JAOTWT010000256.1 GCA_029862725.1 Acidobacteriota bacterium
AAATCCCGAATCCCGAATCCCGAATCGCTGAATCCCGAATCCCGAATCCAGAATCCTGAATCCCGAATCCCGAATCGCTGAATCCTGAATCCTGAATCCAGAATCCCGAATCCCGAATCGCTGAATCCTGAATCCTGAATCCAGAATCCTGAATCCCGAATCCCGAATCGCTGAATCCTGAATCCTGAATCCAGAATCCTGAATCCCGAATCCTGAATCCTGAATCCTTTAGAAATAGGCCGGTGTAAATCCAGGTTGTGCTTGAAGGGGTCGACCCGAAGGGGACCGGTTCTAACTAATGAATCCTCTTCGCTTTGAGGGGTCAACAGTGTAACGTGGAAAGACTTTGTCCAGATTGTTTGCCGCAAGATGTCTTCCGGCGGCTTCGGCAAATACGTCGCGGAAATCGGTAGTCACCGCAAGATATCGCCCGCGATCAAGCTGCGAAGGCTTGAGTCCCTTCCAGTCCCCATACACCCTTCCGCCGTTTACCGAATTTCCGATAGCGATCATCGCGTTGCCGTGACCATGATCCGTTCCGCGCGAACCATTCTCCTGCGCGGTCCTGCCGAATTCGGACATGGTGAGTATCAGAACGTCATCCATATCTTTCCCGAGATCGGTCGCAAACGCGGCGAGCGCCTGTGAAAAGATTCGAAGCAGATTCGCGAGTTGGCCGCGCGATCCATTCTGGTTCGCCTGGTTGATGTGTGTGTCCCAGTTCAGGCCCGGTGTATCCGAAAATGCGGCTTCGAGGCCAACTCCCGCTTTTATCAGTTGGGCGATCTGCCGCAGGTTGTTTCCAAATGGTCCGGCCGGGTAACGCGCACCGTTCTCGGGACTATATTGCGCGGGATTCGCCTTTTTCAGATAGTTAATGGCTTCAAAGGTCTCTTTTCCGGTTTCGCCCAAACGGTCATCGGCCTGTTGCTGCCAGATTCCTTCGAAGCCGCCCTGAACGCTGCTCGTATAGGCACCTGCCCGGATCGCAAATGTCTGAAGGTTGGTCATCGCGACCGTCGGGTACCGTCCCATCAACGTTCTCGGCACTTGTTGGGTCATCGACACGGCGCGAAACGGTGAGGTCTTTTCCTTCGGATTCAGTTGGAGAACGCGGTTTAGCCATCCGTCCCGCGTCGCCTTGTAACCCGGGGTACCGGATTCCATGTAATCCTGGGCGTCAAAGTGAGAACGCGTGTTGTCCGGTGAGCCTGCCGAGTTTATGACCGCCAGCTGCTTGCTCTTCCAAAACTTCTCAAGCGAAGCCATCGCGGGATGAAAACCAAAGAAACCGTCCAGATCGATCGCACCCTCATTCCGGCCCGGCTTCGGGACAGCAATGTTTCGCCGGATGTTGTAGTAATCGCTGTCGCCGTGGGGGACGATCATATTCAAACCATCGACCGCGCCTCTTTGAAAGATCGTCACGAGGATCTTTTTCTTTCCAAATGCATCTGTGACCGTTGCCGCATTTGCAAACTGCCGAAGGAAATCAGGTGCCAGGCCGACCGCACCAAAACTCGCGAGTGCTATCCCGCTGTTTTTTAAGAAATATCGTCTGTCCATATCAAAATACCGTCCGGAAAAACCCGCTATTACCAAGGGAATAAATCGTTCCGGGTATTCCTGTCAAATTACGGCTTTGGTTGCCGTTGTACAGCCTTTTAGACGCGGCGGCGCTCGCGGTGGTTTGAAAAAAGCGATGCGAGAATAATTCTCATACCTACCAGGTGTCAACCGGTAGGGGAGTACAGACGCCGCTTGACGCCGGAAGGTGGCTGCTACACTTGGATAGATCTGCAGAGTTGAGAGACTAGGGTGGGTTCCAGAATTCAGATTTGCAATGAAATTCCTCGGCGAGGCGTTTGATTATTCCGGTGCGGATTTTTGTAAATGATGCAGCGAGATCGGTTTACGAGTTTCGACGTAATACCGCTGACGGGTCCGGCGGCCGCCGCTGTCGCGCATAATTAAATCGACCGTATTTAGCATCGAATCAGAATCTGCGCTAAACTTACGATTCAGTTTCCAGGAATTTGGCTTAATGGGAAGCGCGCGCAGATCCAAAGAATTTCAATCAAAATAGCAATTTTGAGAAAAAAGCCTGAAAACGCGTTTACGGCGCGCGGGATAATTGTGTGATTGCATTGTAAAGGAGAACCAGGAAAACCGTGCACGATAAAGGATTTAACGGGATCCTTGAATTCCGGCCCGAACGGTTTCGGGCAATAAACCTCTTCGCAATTCTCGTAGTTTTGTGCGGTATCGCCTTTGGCCAGGTGTCTTCCAGTATTCGCGGAACCGTAATTGACGCAAACGGTGACCGCGTCCGGGACGCGTCCGTAACGCTTAAGGCAGCGGGCGGGACCTATAAGGCCGACTCGACAACCGGCGATGACGGCGTCTTTGATTTTCAGGGTCTTGCGCCGGGCAGATATCTTCTCGAGATTCGAGCCGTTTCATTCAAGACGCTCACAAAAAGGATCGAGATAAAAGCCGGTGATTCATTTAACTCGGAATTCAGGGTTGAGATCGATGACACCCGGGTAACCGTAACGGCGGAAATCGGCCAGTCCAGCCTGATCGATGACGTACCTCAGGATCTCAACGTTGTAACCTCGGATGAGCTCAAAGAGCGACAGGTGACCGTACTCGCACAAGCCGCGGAAGCCGAGACCGGGCTAAATGTTCAGACCACGAGTCCAACCCTCGGCGCGATCGTTGTCCGCGGGTTGACCGGCAAGAATGTCGTAAATTATATCGACGGCGTCCGGTTCACACACGCCGGGCAGCGCGGCGGCATCAACACATTTTTTAACCTCAACGACGCCTCCAATCTCAGATCGATAGAGGTTTTGCGGGGACCCGACAGCGCCCAATATGGTTCGGATTCATTGGGCGGAACGGTGAACCTCGTGACCAGAACTCCAGTATTCGGTGGGGACAGAAGCGAGGTCCACGGCGAATTCAACTCCGGTTACAGCTCCGCGAACCGCGGGTTAAGCTCAAGCGCAACAATTAGTTACGGCCGTAAACAATACGGCGCTCAGTTAAACATCTATGGGAGGCGAAGCAACACCCTCCGGACTGCGGACGGGATCGACTCGCATTCCGCAATCACGAGGTTCCTCGGGCTGCCTTCGACCATACTCTACAACCGGCTCCCTGATACCGAATTCACGCAGTACGGCGGCTCCCTCAGATTTGACGCGACGGTGAGAGAATCCGACCACGTCGCGTTTTATTACCAACGGGGACAGCAGGACGATGGCAAGCGGTTCGACCATTTGATCGGTGGAAACGGAAATCTCGTTGCCGACCTGCGCAACCTGATGAGTGATTTTGCGTATCTTCGGTATTCCGGAGGCGAGATCGGATTTATCGACAGCGGCTCGGTCACCATTTCGTACAACACACAGCGTGAAGAAAGGGTAAACCAGGGGGGCCAGGGAAATCCCCTTGCCGATATCATCCACCACTACGAGAGGACGAGTGTTCTTGGTGCCAGCTTCTTTCTCAGCCGCGCTTTTTCCGGCCACAATTCGATCGTCCTTGGCGGAGAGTTTTATTCCGAGAAAGTGAATGCTCCGGCATTTACCTATCGGCCGTCCGACGGGACTTTCATCACATCGAGGCCGCGTGTGCCCGACGAGGCGGGTTTCAACTTCGGGGGAATATACGCACAGGGTGTTTGGGCCGCAGTGCCGGAACGGCTGCGTGTTTCGGGCGCGATCCGTTATTCGGGCGGAAGATATAAGGCCCGCGCGGCCGACAGCCCAATCGTAAACGGCGTCAAGCTGTGGAAAGACGATGATTTCAGCGAGGACGACTTTTCCGGAAGGATAGGTGCCGTATTATCAGTCACGGAGCAATTGAGATTGGCTGTGAATTACAGCCGCGGCTTCAGGTTTCCAAGCATGACCGATCTCGGAACTCTCGGTTTGACGGGCGACGGCTTTGAAATCGATTTTTCTGCCGCGGCCGGACTTGGCGGTACCATCGGTTCGACGGCTGGAGCGGACGCCGTTGACACTGGCATCCCGGTTTCCAAACAGCGGCCCGAGATCAGTTCGAACCTGGACCTCAAGCTTCGCTTTCAATCCGGGCGGTTCGAAACTTCGTTTACTTATTTCCAGCTTTTGCTTGCCGACACGATAGTCAAACAGTCGTTGATTCTTCCACCGGGTTCGGTCGGCGGCTTTTTGGGCGACCAGCCGATCATCAGCCAGCTTTCAAACGGCGTGGTCTTTGTGCCTGTCTCGGCGGATCCTGTGCTGGTTCGCGCGAATTTCAACGACGCCCGGCTGCGGGGAGTTGAATACGACGCTCTGTGGAGGCTCAACGAGGATTTCGAAACATCGTTCGGATACACCTATATCAAGGCCGAGGACAAGGAAACCGGGATTCCTCCCAATATTGAAGGAGGAACTCCGCCTCCAAACGGCTTTTTTAAGATCTCTTACAGGCCTTCAGGGCAGAGATTCTGGATTGACGGTTTGGCGATCATGGCCCAGCGGCAAGATCGTCTTTCGAGTCTGGACCTGGGTGACCGCCGGACCGGCTCGCCGAGAAACCTGTCTCAGATCGCGAACTTCTTCCAGCGAGGGGCTTGCGTCCGCGGACTGACGAACAACCCGGACGGCGTCTGCGGGACGGGAGACGAGACGATACTTCTTGCCACCGGTGAATCGGTTGCGGATGTTCAAATCCGGGTCCTTGGCGGTGCATCGGCATCGATTTTGTTCCCCTATCTGCCGGGGTATGTCGTCGTAAAACTGCGTGGAGGCATAAAGATCAGCGAAAGATCGACGCTGTATCTCGCTGCCGAAAACATATTTGACCAGTTTCACCGCAACCCGAGTTGGGGAGTCGATGGCGCTGGCCGCGGCTTCAGGGTGGGATATCGGTTTAGCTTTTGAAGAATTCAGGATTCAGGATTCAGGAGTCAGGAGACGCCTCCGGAGCCTAGGCAGTTGCGAGCCGAAGGCGCAGCATCTCAATTGAATGATTCCCGGGCGTCGCAGACACGTCCGGAGCTAAGCCAGTTGCAAGCCGAAGGCGCAGCATCTGGACAAGGGTCCCACGATGTCTTGAGCCCTGAAAAGGGCCTTTATATCCAGAAAGGGAAAAAGGGGCGACATCAAAAAAATAGCCCGCACATTCACATCGAACGCGCGGACTTCCAAGATTTTGCTCTTCGGCACTATTGTCTCTGAAAGTCGGGCGAACCGAGGATCAAGCCGACGACCTTAAACACTTCCGGATCGCCGCGCGGAGAAAGCAGCCGCGCCTGACGGTTTCTTCCG
>JAOTWT010000258.1 GCA_029862725.1 Acidobacteriota bacterium
CGCGGCCCGATTGATATCCAAAAAATGAGTTATGATAACCTGACGAGTTGTTCTCCCCGGCCTGCGAGCCAAAGAACGAATTAAAATATCCGATGGCTTCCTTTCCCGCCCGGTACCCGAAAAAGGCGTTGTCATAACCTTGGGTGTTCTTTTCGCCCGCCTGCATTCCAAAAAATGAATTCCTGTTGCCGTTCGCGTTCTGATTCCCTGAAAAAGAACCGAAAAAGGAGTTCTGGGATCCGGTGGTGATGGCACTGCCGGAATTCTTACCAAAGAACGAGTTGTCAGGTCCGGCATTTTGCTGTCCCGCTCCCGACCCAAGAAAAGTATTGTTCGCTCCGTAAAGGCTCAAAACGCGGTTCCCTCCCATCTGATATT
The DNA here is from genome assembly GCA_029862725.1 of Acidobacteriota bacterium. GTDB lineage: Bacteria > Acidobacteriota > Blastocatellia > Pyrinomonadales > Pyrinomonadaceae > Aridibacter. The sequence continues at coordinate 379 of JAOTWT010000258.1, forward strand.
CAAAAACAGCATCGAAGAACTGGGCCTTGCCCGTCCCCTGAATATTGAAGTTACTCGACGATTGCTGGGTCGTACTGTTCTGTATGTAGCTGCCGCTGCCGGAAGGGAGGGTCGCCGTAAGCGTTCCGCTGATGCTCAGTCCCCCGGGGATCTGAACAGTATCGGCGCCGTTGGCCCGGCCCAGCACGATGGTGTTGCTTGAACCCACCACGGAATCGGCGCCGATCGCGGTGGCATAGGACAGATCGCCCGCAGCCAGGTTGGTTCCCGCCCCCAGCAGAGTGTTTGCACTGCCGGAGTCATTAGCGTTTCCGGCTGAACTTCCGATAAAGGTATTAAATTCTCCGGAAAGATTGCCTGAGCCGGCGAAAAGACCAAAAAATGAGTTGCGGATCCCGCTCGTATTGCTGACGCCGGAAAAAGCCCCGAAAAATGAATTGAATTCCCCCGTCAGGTTCGCCACTCCGGCCCGAACCCCGAAAAATGAGTTGGACCCTTTTGTAGTGTTCCGTCCGGCCTCAGCTCCAAAAAATGAATTGCCGATGGCGCTCACATGATATTGTCCGGCAAAATTTCCGAAAAATGAATTGGCACCGCCGTTGGCCGTGGAGCTGCCGGCATTTTTTCCAAAGAAAGAGTTGCCGCTTCCAAACGTTATTGATGAACCGGAACCGACCCCCGCAAAAACGTTGTCAGTTCCGGTTATGCTCAAAACATGGTCACCGCCGATGCTGAACTGTGAGCCGGCGTCAAAAGTGTCAGCCTTCCCCGTACCCGAGATGTTGAAATTGGAGGACGCCTGCTGAGCGGTGGAGTTCTGGACATAATCCGCGCTTCCCGGTGCCGGGAGACGTGCGTCTGAGAGTCTCGGGTCAGTGGTCAATACGAACTGGCTGGCAGCTATGCCGCCGAGCTGCAGTGCGTTACTTGCCGTCGCCGCATTCGTCGCGTTTGTTGCGTTTACTGCATTTTGAGCGTTGTCGGCATTCAGGGCGTTCTGCGCAAGCGTCGCGTTGTCGGCGTTCAGGGCGCTTGCAGCAACATCCGCGCTAAGGCTCTTTACCGAATAGGGTGCGGAAGCGATCTGCTGGCGCGGAGTAAGTATCGTAAAACCGCCGGCCGGTTCCTCGGTTGCCATCGGGGGCACACCCTGTCTCACACTGATCTCGATCCAACGAGGCGCTCCTAAAAACTGATCTCCAAAATCCAGCGTGACCGAAAATGTTCCGTCCGAGACCTGCACCCCGCTTGTAGCGACCGTGGGACCCAGTTGAGCGCCGCCGCTCAGCGCGTCGAATAGCCGGAACTCGAAATCGTAAACGCCGTTGGCGGGTGCGGAACTGTCGTTCAGGCTTCCCTGAAATGTGAATGCCGTCGTCTGAGCGCCCGCATCGCAGACAAAAGTAAAAAACAACACCGACGCCAGAATAACCGAACAGATTGAATTTGAAACCTTCATGATGCGCTCTCCTTGCTTAAAATCTCTGACTCATACGACTGATGAATGCGCGTTGTTGAGAAAGCCTGTCACAAAATCACCGAAAAAAACTCAAGAAAAATATTAATTCTCTTCCAAAATTGTTAATTTTTTGGTTAATCGGCGTTAGTATCGCCATATTTCCAATTGAATGTCCGAGGAACCGTCGACAACTATTGAATTTGATGGTTTTCGGCTGGACGCCTGTGAAGAGAGCGATTTTGAAAGATCTATAGGTTATTTCAAGGCGGCCGCGGACATGGATCCCGGTTTCCTTGACGCACACATCGGATTATTCCGAGCATACCGGGCTCAGCGCGATCTTCCGCGGGTGGCGGGCGAGCTTGAAAAAATCAAACAATGTTCATCGGAAGATTCGGTGATCTATACCTACCATCGCGGACTCTTGCTCGCATCTGAAGGCAAGGTCGCGGCCGCTATGTCTAGTGATGGCTGAGCTTGAAAGGCGGCGGGTCTCCGGAGAATATGTGTCTCCGATATATCCCGCTGCCCTTTCGCTGGTTTTTTGGCCTGAAAGGTCTTTTAATTACCTGGCGATTTTGTGAAGGATTTCAAAATTTTCGCTTGTTTCGCGGGCAAAAAAATAGTTGCCCCAAGATCCGGGCCGATTCGGATCCCGTCGCTTTTCAGACTGTCCTTGTTTGCGGCTCAGAAGCAATGATCTCGATGCTCAGCAGATCCTGGGAAGCTGCTCTCCGGTGAACATGTCGACGATGCGGTTTGCGCCAATCCGGCTTTTTAGGATCACATCGCCGGAGTTGCTTTCGGAGACCCTTCCGATCTTTGAGGGTACTGAATCCACAAGCATCGGGTTCATGATCTCAAGCGCGTGTTCCGCATCAGTTTCGGCAACAAAGAGAACAAAACGGCCCTCGTTGGCGAGATACATCGGATCAAAACCCAGGATCTCGCAGGCACCCCGTACATCTTCGCGGACAGCGATAGCGTTTTCCTCGATGTTGATCTCGTGTCCGCAGCCTTCGGCGATTTCGACCAAAGCGCTCGCCAAACCGCCCCTTGTCAGGTCCCGGAGACACCGGATCTCAATGCCCTCGTCGATCAGTTTCATGATCACCGGGGCTAGCGGGGCGCAGTCGCTTTCGATCTCGGTTTCGAATTCGAGCCCTTCGCGCGCTGCCATGATCGCAATCCCGTGCCGGCCGAGGTCACCGCTCAAAAGGATCGCGTCACCCGCTTGAACACTCGCCGGCGAGATCTCAAGATCGTGCTCGACCACGCCAACACCCGCCGTGTTGATAAATATCCCATCGCCCTTGCCGCGGTCGACAACTTTTGTATCACCTGTCACCAGTTGAACGCCGGCCTTAACGGCCTCGCTTTTCATCGTCTGGACGATCCTCCAGAGATTTTCCATCCCGAAACCCTCTTCCAATATGAAACCTACGCTCAGATAAAGAGGCTTCGCGCCGCACATCGCCAGATCGTTGACCGTGCCGTTGACCGCCAGCGTCCCGATATTTCCGCCGGGAAAGAACAAGGGGTCGACAACATATGAATCGGTGGTAAAAGCAAGCCGCTCTTTGCCGACACCAAAGACCGCCCCGTCATGCATTGCGCTCAGTAGGGGGTTTTCGAATTCCTTTACAAACATATCCCCGATCAGGTTGTGCATGAGTTTGCCTCCACCGCCGTGAGCCAGGAGGACATTTGGATACTCACTGATCGGGATCGGGCATACGGGATTGAAACTTGTCTTTGCTTTCATTTTTATACTCCGGCCGATTCGCCGACGGTTTTCTTCTTTGCGGAATGGCGGCGGTAACGGTAGTAGGCCGCACAAGCTCCCTCGTTCGAAACCATCGTCGCGCCAAAAGGATGTTCGGGAGTGCAACGCGTTCCGAACGCGGGACACTCATTCGGCTTTTTGATTCCCTGCAGGACCAGGCCGCTGATACATTCCTCGGGTTCTTCGGCCGTGTAGTGCGATACCGTAAATCGCACTTCCGCGTCAAATCCGGCATATTCTTCGGTCAGTCCGAGACCGCTTTCGGGGATCTCGCCGACGCCCCGCCATTTGCGCGGAACGATCCGGAACACCTCGCGGATAAGGTCCATCGCCGGCAGATTGCCTTCTTTTCTGACCGAGCGCGCATATTGATTCTCGACTTCCGCGCGGCCCTCTTCCAGCTGTTTGACGCACATGTAAATGCCCTGCAGAATGTCCACCGGCTCAAATCCGGTGACGACGATCGGAACGCCGTATTTTTCGGCAAGCGGTGCGTATTCCTCGTAACCCATCACCGTGCATACGTGCCCGGCGGCAAGAAATCCCTGGACAAGACATTGCGGTGACGAGAGAATCGCCTCGATCGCCGGAGGAACAAGGACGTGCGAAACAAGGATCGAGAAATTCTTAACCCCGAGTTCCTTCGCCTGCCGCACAGCCATCGCATTGGCAGGCGCAGTGGTCTCAAAGCCTACCGCAAAAAAGACGACCTCCTTTTCCGGGTTGTTTCGCGCGATTTTTACGGCGTCGAGCGGAGAGTAAACGATCCTGATATCGCCCCCGGCAGCCTTAACCATCAGAAGGTCTTTCTCCGAACCGGGCACTCGAAGCATGTCGCCAAACGAGCAAAAAACTACGTTGGGCTTTGAGGCGATCGCGATCGCTTTGTCGATCAACTCGAGGGGTGTCACACAAACCGGGCACCCCGGACCGTGGACCAGCCTGATCTCATCCGGCAGAAGTTCGTCGATCCCAAACTTGACGATCGCATGCGTCTGACCGCCGCAAACCTCCATCAGGGTCCACTCCCTGGTCGTCACCGCATTGATCGCCTTCCGCAGTTTTTCCGCCGCTTCCGCGTCACGGTACTCGTCGATATACTTCATTCCGCAACCTCTTTCAGTTCTTCGAGTTCTCCCATTTGCTTCAAATATCCAAACACCTTTTTCGCCTCATTTTCATCGACGATGCTCAGTGCGAATCCGACATGGACCATGACGTAGTCATCGATCTTTGCGTCGGGCACGTAACTCAAATTGACTTCTTTGACAATCCCGCCGAAGTTGACCTTTCCGCTGCGAAAGATCGGGTCGTCACCCTCGATGCTGGTTATTCTTCCGGGTACCGCTAAACACATACAAACCTCATTTGTAACTTCTGATTGCCGCCAATGTTTGTCCCAGGGCGATTCCGCCATCATTCGGCGGAACGCGCTGATGCCAATAGGGCCTGAATCCTTCTTCACTCAAACGGCGCACCGCACATTCGGTCAAATACTTGTTTTGAAAACAGCCACCGGTTAGCGCGACGCTCTTTTCACCGGCCAACCCGGCAATCGTGACTATCATTTCAGAAAGCGTGTTGTGAAATTTGGTCGCGATCCTTGACCTCGATACACCCTCCGCGTGCTCCGCAATGATTTCCAGGATCATCGGCTCCCAATCGATTTCCAGCGCACGGG
>JAOTWT010000259.1 GCA_029862725.1 Acidobacteriota bacterium
ATCACAGCTGCCGAACGACTGCGGGCGCAGGGAATAGATAAGATCGGATTGCTGTATACCGTCGACGAGGAGGAGGCCTGCCTCGGTGCCAAAGCCGCAAACGACCTTCCGATCGCAGGAAAATGTAAATACCTGATCAACGGCGAGCCGACCGATAACGATCTCGGAATCGGTTCCAAGGGCTCGCTTCGTATGTTGCTCAAAACAAAAGGGAAAGCGGCTCATTCGGCCTATCCGGAAATGGGCGAGTCGGCGATCGAAAAAATCATCGCGGTACTAAATGACATTATTGCCGCCGATCTGCCGAAGGATGATTTTTTTGGCGAAACGACCTTGAATATCGGTACGATTAATGGCGGGTTAAAAACGAACGTCGTACCGCCCTTCGCCGAGGCTGGGCTTCACATCCGCATGGTAACCGGGCTGGAGCCGGTGATGGATGTTCTCGATAAGGCGATAGACGGACGGGCGGAACTCGAGACGATGTCGCTCAGCCTTCCGGTCAGGATGCTTGCAGTCGACGGTTTTAAGCAGAAAGTCGTGCGGTTTACGACCGATATCCCGAATTTGCCGAACTGGGGTACGCCGCTTTTGCTGGGACCGGGTTCAATACTCGACGCCCATACATCCCACGAGTTTGTGATGAAGAAGGATCTCGAAACAGCGGTCAGTCTTTATGTTGACTTGGTAAAGGATTTGCTGTTGCGGGATTCTTAACCACATAGAATCATAGGTAACATAGATAAGGAATTCGGCTTTTTGCAACAGGTAGTGTTGTTGCCTAAGAAACCATGGGGTTCGATCACAGCAATTCGTTTTCTATATGTTCTCCGTCTGTATTTGTGTAAGTCCTTTGAGAGTTGGGTAACCACAAGGAGTCAAAACGAACATAAAAATCCTTGGGCATTCGCCAAGAAGGAGATATTATTTTGTAAAGCACGTGACCGATCATACTCCGGCCAGCAAGAGTAGGTCGGCTATCTTTTTAGTAAAGAAATCGGAATCTGTGGGTTAGATGCTCTCCAGAGTTCGCACTTCCTTTCTCACCCCTAAGCTTGGAGGAAGTTAAATGTTGACAAAGAAGTATTTAGACGAACTGTCTTATGAGGCAATAGGTGCTGCAATCGAAGTGCATAAGGCTGTCGGACCGGGATTATGCGAATCTGTTTACCACAGATGTATGGAGCACGAACTTTCGTTAAGAAATCTACGATTTAGGTCGGAACTCTTTGTTCCTGTGGAATACAAAGGCGTCAAATTGGATGCCGAACTGAAATGCGATCTTTTCCTGGAAGAATGTCTTGCGGTCGAGTTGAAGTCGGTAAAAACGTTGATGCCGGTAAATGAAGCCCAACTTCTCACGTACATGAGTCTATTAAATATAGGGAAGGGCCTGTTGGTGAACTTCAATTGCACAAACATTTTTAAGTCAGGTCAAAAAACACTTGTCAACAAAATGTATCGCAACTTGCCGGATCAATGATCGCTTATAAAGAACACATTTTATTTAAAGGAACGTTTGGGCAGACGAGCAAAAAAGTCTCCATCTATGTGTTCTCTGTTTCTATGTGTTTAAAAACATAATCAAATGAAGATTGCACTTATAGGCTATGGCGTGATGGGGAAACTCATCGAAAGGATCGCGGTCCAAAGAGGGCACGAGATCTCTGCAAAGATCGACGAGCCGGAGGCCGGGCTTACAATGGATGAACTGGCCTCTAGACTCTCCGGAGCGGATGTTGCGATCGAGTTTTCGATCCCCGATGCCGTTGAGCGTAATATCGCGGCTTCAATGAAAGCAGGAGTTCCGCTTGTTGAAGGAACGACCGGTTGGAATGACCGAATCGACGCGATACGGCTACTTGTAGAAAAAAATGAAGGTGGCTTTGTATACGGCGCGAATTTCTCGATTGGCGTAAACCTCTTTTACCACGTCGTCAGGAATGCCGCGCAATTGTTCTCAAAGTTTGATGATTATGAGGTGTTCATAGAAGAACAGCATCACTCCCGGAAACTGGACGCACCCTCGGGCACTGCGCTCAAGATAAAAGACATCGTTGACGAGAGCTACAAACACGAATATTCCGTTTCATCGACCCGCGCCGGCAACATCCCGGGCACTCACCGCGTCGGTTTCGACGGCACTGCCGATCAGGTCCTCCTCGAACACGCGGCGCGTTCGCGTGAAGGCTTTGCCGCCGGTGCCGTCATGGCAGCGGAGTGGGTCATTGGAAAAAAGGGCTTTTGGGAGTTTTCGGATGTGATTGACGACGTAATCGTGGAGTGAGTTTCAGGTTTCAAGTCTCAAGTTTCAAGTTCTTGTTGACCATGTCGTTTATTTTGTGGCCACGGACGCAGGAACCAAGTGAAAAACCCAGACTTGGAACGTGAAACCCGGAACTTGAAACGCCGAATGAACATAAGGCCGAAAATCAAAATCTGCTGTATTTCCTCGCTCGAAGAGGCGCGGATGGCGATCGAATTCGGCGCGGATGCCATTGGGCTCGTCGGGCCTATGCCGTCTGGACCGGGCGTTATCGACGACGACGTTATCAGAGAGATTGCGGCCAAGGTTTCAGGTGAGGTCGATACGTTTTTGCTTACGAGCGAAACAGGTTCGGAAGAAGTCGTTAAACATCATCAACGGGCGAACACCTCGGCGATCCAGCTTGTCGATCGCTTGAATAAAGGGTCTCATGCTGAGATTCGCGCCAGTCTGCCCGGCGTCAAAATCGTCCAGGTAGTGCATGTTGTCGGCGAAGAATCTGTAGGCGCGGCGCTTGAACAGGCCCAAACTGCAGATATGATTCTGCTCGATTCCGGCAATCCAAACCTTGAGGTCAAGGAACTTGGCGGAACCGGGAGGACACACAACTGGGATATCAGCCGGAAGATCGTTGAGCATTCGCCCGCACCTGTGTTTCTTGCCGGCGGGTTGAACCCTGCGAACGTCGCCGACGCGATTTCCGCTGTCGAGCCGTTTGGTGTTGACCTTTGTTCCGGAGTGAGAACTGACGGCGATCTGGACCCTTGGAAGCTCGAACGCTTCTTTCGGAATCTGGCATATTGAATTGCCACGAACGTGCAGGACGCCGTGCAACTCCCGCTAACACCGCCTCTCAGCGGATCTTATAAAACCAGGAGCAAAGACCAAATACGAGCGGGGGACTCGGCCGCTGAAGGAGCCACCTCCGAATTCGGACGGGCCGTGGCAGGGTCGGTGCTCTTGGGCGAACAACCGAAAACGTCCATCGCAATGACCAACGCAAAAACTCGATTTATTTCATTCCCAGTCTTGATTTGAGTTCCCGGACACGGGTCCGCGCCACCGAAACATCCGTCTTGGCGGAGTCTCTCAAACGCACCACGACGCCTCCTGAAAACCAGCCATGGACCATCTCTACAAAATCAAGGTTTACAATCGTCGATCTGTGAACCCGCATGAACCCATCCGGGTCCAGACTATTCTCCAGCGTGTTGAGCGTTTGATCCACCGGCCTTCGCCTGCCGGACCTCATGACAGCGAAAGTGACCTTGTCCTCTGAAATGAAGTGCGTAACATCCTTCACATCAACGATTTGCACTTTTGGCCCGACCCTTGATGAAATCCGTAGCAAGGGAGCGGGTGTCTCATCCTGATCTTTTAACTTTCGGATCAGGTCTCCTAATTGCAGTTGACCGGCTGACGAAATGCGGTCGATTTTGTCGAGTGCGCCGTTCAGACGTTCCCTTTCGATCGGCTTGAGAAGATAGTCGACCGAAAAATATTCGAAGGCGTCCAAGGAATGTTGATCATACGCCGTGGTAAAAATGACCGGCGGATGCGTGCCAAGTTCCTCGAGCAGCTCAAATCCTGAAAGACCCGGCATCTTGATATCGAGAAACAAGACATCGGGGGAAGCCAAACGAAGTTTGACCAGGGCTTTGGCTGGATCCGTTTCGCTTCCGGTCACTTCGACGCGCCCGGTTTCCCTCAACAGCGAATCAAGGCGTTTTAACGCAAGAGGTTCGTCATCGACAAGAAAAGCACTAATTTTCGATTTTTTGTCCATCTTTGGGAATGATTATCGAGACCGAACCGCCATCGGAGTTGTCGATTTTGACAGAGCCGCGCCCGTCGTATGCCGAGTTTATACGCTCGATCAAATTGTCGAGGCCGTGGCCTTCCGATACGTCTTGAGGAGTAAATCCCTCTCCGTTGTCACTGACGGTGACGACCATATACCCATTTTTACTAAACGCTGAAATCCGGATCGAAGTTCGTTCGGGTCTGTTTCCGGCGACATGCTTGATCGAGTTTTCGACCAGCGTCTGGACTGCAAAGGTAGGTACGTCCCTTTCGTTAAGGTTCTTGTCGATATCGAATTCATAATGGAGCTTGTTCGTAAACCGCGATTTCTGGATCTCGAGATAGTCGGCAGTGATCGCCAGTTCCCGTTCCAGAGAGTTGAAACTATCTACACCTGCGTCGAGCGAGTAACGGAGAATGCTGGACAGTCGTTCGACCATCCGCTCGGCGGCTGGCGGGTCGTCCCGAATTAATGCGGCGATTGAATTGAGGGTATTAAAAAGGAAATGTGGCCTGACGCGGGATTCCAACGAAGCGAATCTCGCCTCGCTGGCAAGCGTCCGCGCTTTTTGTTCGGCAATCTCCTTTCTTCTCAGTTCCGCTTTCGCCTCACGTAATTTCCCCCGGGAAGTCAGATAAAGGTACCCGCCAAAGCCAAAGATGTACGAGATGAGGAGCGAGAAGACAAATGTCCTGGTCGAAGGAATCGCCGAATAGGGTCTGTTGTATGGATTTACAAACCAGAGAAACAACCTCGTCATCATCAGACCCGCATACGTCGAGGGAACGATACCGATAACGATCGCAATCGCGCGTATAAAAAAACGTTGCTTTTCAAGCGTCGGCGCTACAAGAAAAACAAAGGCCGACACAAAAGTCGCAATGAAGAATGTATGGACGAGAGAATCGTAGATCCTCTCGCCGGAAAGACCGAAGGAAAGTGAGTTCAAAAACACGACCGCGACCGCGGACGCCGCCATGAGTGCGATCCAACCCCGTTTCCCGATTTTTGCCGGCATGGCTACCAAATTGCTATTTCCGATCGACGAAATTCCCGTGAAATCCCAGCGGAAAATGCTGCCCGCCGGCCCAAACCCGTGCCGCCAGATCGAGATTCTGCGCGTTGTGGATCTCGAGGAAATTCTCGTCTTTGACAGCGTCAAACCCCTGCGTTAGAAGCCAGCCATTGTCCTCACCGGTTTTCGAGTTGCCCGGTACAAAAACCG
>JAOTWT010000005.1 GCA_029862725.1 Acidobacteriota bacterium
GACGGGAGTCGCCAATCTGCCGGACGGAGTGGAGATGGTGATGCCGGGCGACAACATCCAGATGGAGATCGAACTGATCGCCCCGATCGCGATGGAAAAGGGCCTCCGGTTTGCCATCAGGGAAGGCGGAAGAACAGTCGGTGCCGGTACGGTTACCGAAATTGTCGAGTAGCCTTTTGGAAGATTCATGTGAATGGTGAGGCGGGCGACGACGGCGAAATGCAGTTTGGAACCGCACGGGAGAAGGCAAAATGCCGCGAGACAACATAGTTTTGCAATGCACTGAGTGCAAAGAACGCAATTACGTAACGACCAAGAACAAGAAGAATACTCCGGATCGATTGGAGTTTAAGAAGTTCTGCAGCCGTTGCCGTTGCCACACTCTGCACAAAGAAAACAAGTAGTTTCGACATTCGGGTCAAGAGTGGAGAGAGGCGGGATATGTCACGCCCTCTCCACTTTAGACTCTTTACTCGAAATATCGAGGGGCATAGTGTCAGTGGTTAGCACGTCGGTCTCCAAAACCGAAAGGCCGGGTTCAAATCCTGGTGCCCCTGCCATTTGAGCTTTTTAGGAGAGTGGGAATGTCTACAGCGAAAGAATCGGCAAAGCAGGGCGGCGTAGGTCAGTTTTTACGTGATACCCGCGGCGAGTGGGATAAGACCACGTTTCCGTCATCCGACGACGTCAAGAATACGACGATTATTGTGATCATCAGTGTGATTTTTGTCACGATTTACCTTTACCTGGTCGATTTGGGTTGGGTTTTCCTATTGGACGGTTTGACGTCGGGCGTGAACTGGCTGCTTGGGGCATAACAAGGAATTTATTCATGAGGCAGTGGTATTTCATACATACATATTCGGGGCACGAAAACAAAGTTGTTGAGAGCCTAAATGCCCGTATTCGCGACATGGAACTCAGCGGGCAGATCACTGAAGTTCTACTGCCCAAGGAAACCGTCGTGGAGATGAGAGGCAACAAGCGAATCGAATCGACGCGGATGTTTTACCCGGGGTATGTGCTTGTCGAGATCGAGTGTTTGGAAAACGGAAAGATTCCCGACAACGTATTTCACGCGATCAAATCGACTCCGAAAGTGACGGGGTTTTTGGGCGGCAAGAGTCCGACGCCTTTGACGCAGGAAGAAGTCGACCAGATCGTACACAACGTTGAAGTTGCGGCCGAGAAACCGAAACCCAAGTTCTCTTATCAGGTTGGTGAAGTCGTCAGGATCAAATCCGGTCCGTTTGCGAGCTTTACGGGTAAGGTCGAGGAAGTAAACGAGGAGAAAACAACGCTTAAGGTTACGGTTACGATCTTCGGGCGGTCGACACCCGTCGAGCTCAATTTCCTCGATGTTGAAAAGGTCACCTTCGCGGAAGAAGAGTGAGATTGTAACAGGAGACAAGTTACAGGTGATTCAAAAGGGGCTTCCCAAGCGCAGAAAGCGCGGACGGAGCCTGGCCGGCTGCAAGCCGAAGGCGCAGCATCCGGTTGGAGGATGCGCCACGACGATTTAAGCCCTGAAGGGGCGATCACTTTTGGGACGGCTCGAAGTCGAACCAGAAGTTCATAAAAAGAGGACATTTCCGCGGGTAGAGCGGGATCGTTAATCAAGAATTATGGCAAAGAAGATTGAAGGATACATAAAACTCCAGATACCCGCCGGTAAAGCAAACCCCGCGCCGCCGATCGGGCCGGCTCTCGGTCAGCACGGTGTCAATATCATGGAGTTTTGTAAGGCGTTTAACGCGAAGACACAGGACGGCGATCCGGATTTGAAGGTCCCGGTTGTTATAACCGTCTACGCGGACCGGTCATTTACATTTGAAACAAAGACCGCCCCGGCGGCTGATTTGCTTCGGAAGGCCTCGGGAATCCCGAAAGGTTCGGGCGAACCGAATCGTGAGAAGGTCGGCACGATCACAAGGGCGAAGATCGAGGAAATCGCGAAGATCAAGATGCCCGACCTGAACACGAACAGTGTCGAGTCGGCAATGCGTACGATCGAAGGAACCGCAAAGAGCATGGGACTCGTTGTGGAAAACTAGTTATCCGAATACAGGGAGAGGATCATTCCTCGTTTGAACCTTGGAGGAAACGATGGGAAAAGCAGGAAAAAAATATCGTGCGGCTTTTGAAAAAATCGAGCCGGAAAAGAGATACGCGCTAAAAGACGCGATAGCTTTGTTAAAGGAAATTGCATTTGCGAAATTCGACGAAACCGTCGAATTGACGATGTGGTTGGGGGTTGACCCAAGGCAGGCCGATCAGCTGGTACGCGGAACGATTGTTCTTCCGCATGGACTTGGTAAGTCCAAAAGAGTGGCCGTAATCGCACAGGGCGACAAGCTCAAAGAGGCCGAAGAAGCCGGTGCCGATATTGCCGGCGGTGAAGAACTGGTCGACAAGATTAAAGGCGGGTGGCTTGAATTCGACGCGCTTATCACGACGCCCGACATGATGCGTCTCGTAGGGCAACTCGGTCGAGTGCTTGGCCCCCGGGGGCTTATGCCGAACCCGAAAACCGGTACCGTGACGATGGATGTCGCCAAAGCCGTTGAAGAAACCAAGGCCGGAAAAGTCGAATACAGGGTCGACAAGACCGGCGTGATTCATACCCCGATTGGAAAGGTGTCGTTTGAAGGCGACAAGCTGGAAGCAAATGTCAGGTCTTTGATCAACGCGGTAATGAAAGCAAAACCGGCCGCTGCCAAAGGGCGGTATGTGAAGAAGGTCAATCTCGCGGCAACAATGAGCCCGGGTATATTGCTCGACGAAATGAGTCTGTCGTAGGCAGTGAGGTGCACAAGAAATGAAAACAAGAGCTAAGAAGAAAGAAGATCTGGAAGCCCTCAGCGAGCAGTTTAAAAACTCGAGTTCGGCAATGATTCTCAGTTTTACGAAACTGACGGTCGAAAAGGATCAGCAATTCCGGCACGAACTGCGGGAAACGGGCGCGCGATATGGTGTCGTCAAAAATACCCTTGCAAGGCTTGCCGTGAAGGGAACTTCGTTTGAAGACGCGACCGAATATTTTCAGGGCGTTACATCGGTAGCATGGACGGACGGCGAACCGGTCGACCTTTCAAAAGTGATCTCGAAATACGTCAAAGAGAATAAAGACATATTTGAGTTCAAAACAGGTATTGTCGAAGGCCGGGTCGTGACGTTTGACGAGGTTTCCAGCATTGCGAGTCTTCCTTCAAAAGAAGAACTCATCGGGAAGCTGCTTTATCTCCTCAATGCGCCGGCCCAGCGGCTTGCGACCGTGCTAAGTGCGATCCCGCGCGATCTTGCGTCGGTTGTGAAACAAGTTAGCGAGCGGGAAGTCGACCAGCCGGAGGCTACGCCAAAAGCGGAGGCGGCAGACGAATCAAAGGCAGCAGATAAGGCCGAGACCGTCGAAACAGAGGAACCTAAAGAGGAACCTAAAGAAGAACCGAAAGCTGACGCTGAAGGCGTCGATTCGGCTCCGGCGGAAACGAAGGAAGAGCCGAAGGAAGAATCGGGCGCGGACGAAGCGCCGGCGAATAAAGAATCTGATTCGAAGGATGAAGGCGGCGAGCCTTCGGGTGTCGAATCAAAGTAGTTTTATTAACAGCCGTACTCAAGGTAAAACGAGCGGAGCGATTGTCAGGTCGCTTTTGCGGCTCGGATATCGGGGAGTTCGTGATGCAGCGAGCAAACGGGTATTCCGTTGGGTTCATGCGGCTTAAACTTGAACCCTGGTTAGGAGGATAATTACCAAAATGGAAAACAGTAAGATAGTAGAGGCACTTAAAGAAAAGCCCTTGTTGGAAGTCGCGGATCTCGTGAAAGAAATTGAAGAGGCCTTTGGAGTATCGGCCGCGGCTGCCGCACCGATGATGGCTGCGGCTCCTGCAGCGGCGGATGGCGGCGGAGCGGCGGCTGAAGAAAAGGATACCTTTGACGTCGAACTTACCACTGCCGGTAGCAGTAAGATCAATGTTATCAAGGCAGTACGCGAAGTCGTCGGCGGATTGGGCCTCAAAGAAGCGAAAGAACTCGTGGAAGCGGCTCCGAAAGTGATCAAGGAAGGAGTTTCGAAAGACGAAGCTGAAGAAATCAAGACGAAACTCACCGACGCCGGGGCGACGGTTGAACTAAAGTAGGTTAGTTGATAATATTTGCGGCAAGTGTCTGGTAATTGCTGGTGCCACATTTGCCGCAATAGGAATCTTGAGACGAATCCATTGAATGTGGGTTTTTGGCAGGACGGGGCTAAGTCCCTGATCTGGTTGGGGTTGTCCTTTTAATGACACTCTCTAAAATTTTTTACCATCGGAAGTAACTGCTTTCCGAAAGCGGTTGGGGCGAACTGTACCCTGACCGCATTTGCCGTCTTTAAAAGCCGGAAAGGATACAATTGCCGAATCGTACCAAGTCGCGGCGATTAAAGCAACAAAAACTTTCGATCAGATCTCGTAATACTATGATTAATAACCCTCTTCAAAGCAGCTCAGACGGATTAGGCAGACGAACAAGTAAAGCGCCGGAACGGGTCGATTTTTCGAAAATCGTCACATCGGCGAAAATTCCGAATTTGATCGAAGTGCAGCGTGAGTCATACGAGCGTTTTCTTCAAATGGATTTGATTCCGGAGGAACGCCGCTCGGTCGGTCTGCAGGCCGTTTTCCAAACGATATTCCCGGTTTCGGATTTTCGCGAAACAGCGACCCTCGAATTCGTCGAATACCAGATTGGAAATTGGCAGTGCAAGTGCGGAAACCTCGAGGGGCTTGAGCACTTGCGTGCAAATTGTAAGGACTGCTCGGCCAAGATTCGAATCGATCCTTTTGGTGCGTCCGAAGTGCTCTGCACAAATTGTCATACGTTTAACACGGTCCGGCCGAATTTGTGCCCGAACTGCGGTGAGCCGGTGGGGCTAAAGCACAAGCATGATCAACAGGAGTGCCAGGAGCGAGGCGTTTCGTACAGCGTTCCGCTCAAGGTGAAGATCCGCCTTACCGTCTTCGACAAAGACGCAGATACGGGAGTGTCGACGATACGTGACATTAAGGAAGAAGAGGTCTTTTTTGGCGAAATTCCGCTGATGACCGACAACGGTACATTCATCATCAATGGTACGGAAAGGGTCATCGTGTCCCAGCTTCACAGGAGTCCAGGCGTATTTTTCAAACAAGACAAGGAAGCTTTCAGTACGAAGATAATCCCGTACCGCGGTTCGTGGATCGAATTCGAATACGACCAGAAGAACATTTTGCACTCGCGTCTGGGTAAACGAAAACTCCTGGCGACGATATTCCTCCGTGCGCTCGGCCTTTGGCTGCGGCCGCAGATCGATATGTCAACGGCATCGGACGCTATCCTCGAAGAGGTCGTCAAAAACGCCGAGTATTCTAATGCGGACCTACTAGAAGAATTCTATACAACCGATGAGGTGCACATCAAAAAGGGTGCCCTCAGTATCGCTGTCGAGAAAGAGGGCGATACGAATCTTGTCGGGATGAGAGTCGAGAAGGCAGTCAAAAACAAGAAGGATGTCCTGGTAAAGGCCGGCAGAAAGATCTCCAAACTGGGAGTGCGGGAAATCCGTGCTGTCGGGATCAAAGAAATCGGGATCAGCCAGGCCGAGATGGCTGGCGCGTTTGCGGTTGAAGACATTGTCAACACCGAAAGCGGCGAGGTAATAGTCGAATCCAATACCGAAATAACTTCAGCGCTCTTACAGGAATTGATCGAACAGGGTGTTGCGAAGTTCAAGGTATTTTTCCCCGATCGCGACAAGATCGGGTCGGTGCTTTCGCAAACGCTTGTAAAAGATGCGATTAGCAAACCGGTTGACGCGCTTCTTGAGATCTATCGGAAAATGCGCCCCGGCGATCCACCGACCGTGCCGACCGCATATCGGCTTGTTGAAGGAATGTTTTTTGACAAGCGCAGGTTCGACCTGTCACGTGTTGGACGGCTCAAATTCAACATCAAGATGGGACGCCCCGAACTGGATAATATCGAAAATCAACTGCTTGAAGCCGGTGATTTTCTGGAAGTCGTTGACTATCTCTTCCGAATGAAGAGGCAGCCCGGGGAATACTTCCAGGATGATATCGATCACCTTGGAAACCGGCGCGTAAGGGCCGTCGGCGAATTGCTTGAAAACCAGTTTCGCATCGGACTTGAAAGGATGGAACGCGCGATCAAGGAGAAGATGTCCATTCAGCAGGACATGTTCACGACAATGCCTCGGGACCTGGTCAACGCCAAGCCCGTGACCGCAGCTGTACGTGAGTTTTTCGGTTCTTCCCAGTTGTCGCAGTTCATGGACCAAACCAACCCGCTTTCAGAGATCACACACAAACGTCGTTTGTCGGCGCTTGGGCCGGGCGGTCTTTCGAGGGAGCGCGCGGGATTTGAGGTCCGCGACGTCCACCCGACCCACTACGGTCGAATCTGTCCCATTGAAACGCCGGAAGGACCTAACATCGGACTGATCTCGTCGCTTTCCTGCTTTGCGAGGATCAATGAATTCGGGTTCATCGAGTCGCCTTACCGAAAGGTCGAAGACGGCCGAGTGATCGAGTACGTGAAGGTTCTCAATGGCGGCGACACCGGTATTCAACCCAATACCCATGTACCGATGGACGACGTCGTGAAGGCCAATAAGAAAATGACCGGCAAGAAACGAGAGGCCGAATTCGAACCTTTTCCGTTTTATCTGACGGCATGGGACGAAGACAAATATATGATCGGCCAGGCAAACATCATGCTGGACGAAAAGGGAAATCTCGTCAACGAGAGAAATGCGGCACGCCTCGCCGGAGAGTTTATCACTGCGTCTCGCGATGAGATCCAGTATATGGATGTTTCGCCGAAACAGCTCGTATCGGTTGCCGCTTCTTTGGTTCCTTTTCTCGAGAACGACGACGCAAACCGCGCTCTCATGGGATCCAACATGCAGCGCCAGTCGGTACCCCTGCTTAGGGCTGAAGCGCCGTATGTCGGCACCGGAATGGAGCGAATCGCAGCCCGCGATTCCGGCGCCGTTGTCGTCGCTAAACGGAACGGTGTCGTTGATTATGTGGACAGCGAACGAATCATCGTCAAAGCGGACCACCAGGTCGGCGGGCTGATCTCCCGGGAGGTCACAGCGGACATTTACTCGCTGGTAAAATTCAAGCGTTCAAACCAGAACACCTGTATCAACCAGCGTCCGATCGTGGGCGTCGGTGAAGCGGTTACGAAGGGGCAGGTTATCGCCGACGGCCCGTGTACGGACAAGGGCGAACTTGCACTTGGCAGAAATGTCCTCGTCGCGTTCATGCCATGGCGCGGTTACAACTTCGAAGACGCGATCCTGGTCTCCGAACGATTGGTCAAGGAAGACTATTACACCTCGATTCACATCGAAGAACTCGAAGTTGAAGCGCGGGATACGAAACTCGGACCCGAGGAAATTACGAGGGATATTCCGAATATCGGTGAGAACATGCTTCGCGATCTTGATGAGTCGGGAATCATCCGCATCGGTGCACATGTAAAACCCGGTTCGATCCTCGTTGGCAAAGTAACGCCGAAAGGGGAAACCCAGCTGACCGCCGAGGAAAAACTCCTGCGCGCGATCTTTGGGGAAAAGGCCGGAGATGTTAAGGATGCGAGCCTGACGGCGCCTCCGGGAATCGATGGAACGGTGGTCGATGTCCAGGTTTTCACCCGCAAGGGTCAGGACAAGGATGAGCGTTCCCTGGATATCGAAGCGCTTGAGGAAGACGCCTTGAGACGCGACCTCGAAGACGAGATCCGGATTCTTACCGAACAAAGAGATCAAAGGATCAACGAATTGTTCGAAGGTCGTAAGTTGACGAAAAACCTGACCGAAGGCCGGGAAGTGCTTTTAAAGAAGGGGACTACCCTGAAACGGAGCGTTCTTGAAGGCATTTCGATAAACGTTCTCAAGAAAGCGGCGGTTTCGGCAGGTACTGTCGATATCAAGTCGGAAATTGACGACTACTTCCAGCGTACGGAACGACAGATAAGTATTCTGAGTGATATTTACGAAGAGAAAATCGCAAAGATCAAACAGGGTGACGAACTGCCGCCGGGCGTAATTAAGATGGTCAAGGTCTTTGTCGCAATGAAGCGTAAGCTCTCGGTCGGGGACAAGATGGCCGGCCGCCACGGTAACAAGGGCGTGAT
Organism: Acidobacteriota bacterium; assembly: GCA_029862725.1. Classification (GTDB taxonomy): domain Bacteria; phylum Acidobacteriota; class Blastocatellia; order Pyrinomonadales; family Pyrinomonadaceae; genus Aridibacter. The sequence goes on from JAOTWT010000005.1 coordinate 8,182, forward strand.
CGCGAGGATTCTTCCCGAGGAGGATATGCCTTATCTTCCCGACGGAACCCCGGTTGATATCGTTCTCAACCCGCTTGGCGTGCCCTCTCGTATGAACGTCGGGCAAATACTCGAAACTCATCTCGGCTGGGCCGGACGGGTGCTTGGACTGCATTTTGCAACTCCGGTATTCGATGGTGCGAGCGAGGAAGAAATCAAGGGATATATCAAACAGGCCAACAACCGTTACGACGAACTCGGCCTCCCGCCCTCGGTTGGTCCTTCCGGAAAGACCCGTCTCTATGACGGACTTACCGGAGAACAGTTCGAGCAGAAGGTGACTGTTGGTTACATCTACATGCTGAAACTGTCGCACCTCGTTGATGACAAGATTCACGCGAGATCGATCGGTCCCTACTCGTTGATCACGCAGCAGCCTCTGGGCGGAAAAGCGCAATTCGGCGGACAGCGATTCGGGGAAATGGAAGTATGGGCACTCGAGGCATACGGTGCCGCGCATATTCTCCAGGAACTCCTCACCTGTAAATCCGATGATGTCGCCGGGCGTTCGAAGATTTACGAGGCGATCGTGAAGGGCGCGGCCGATTTCCGGCCTGGTATTCCCGAGTCGTTTAACGTGCTCGTCAGGGAACTTCAATCGCTCTGTCTCGATGTTGAATTGATCACCGAAGACGACGTGGATGAAGACGCGGTCAAAGCCGGTGTCGAAGAGCTCGTCGTCGGTTAGTTGTGGTAGGTGGATATTTGGGAAACGGGCAAATGCCGCGTTTCCCGGCTCATAATTGGAGAAATAGATGTTTCGATTTAGTAACGAAAAGACGCAGTTGAGCCCGAACTTTGAAGCAATTCGAATTTCACTCGCTTCCCCGGAAAAAATCCGTTCCTGGTCTCATGGCGAAGTAACAAAACCGGAGACCATCAACTACAGGACATTCAAGCCTGAGCGCGATGGACTGTTTTGCGCGCGCATCTTTGGCCCGGTCTCGGACTGGGAGTGTCTGTGCGGTAAATATAAGAGGATGAAGCACCGCGGGGTCGTTTGCGACAAGTGTGGTGTCGAAGTAACGCAATCGAAAGTCAGACGGGAAAGACTCGGACACATCGACCTGGCGAGTCCTTGTTCGCATGTTTGGTTTTTCAAGGGCCTTCCGTCGCGGATTGGTCACCTGCTTGACATTACTTTGCGCGACCTTGAGAAGATTCTCTATTTTGAGCTCTATATCGTTATCGATCCGGGTGATGTGCCGGATCTAAAAGAGAAGGACCTCCTGACCGACGAGCGTTACCGCGAGTTGATGCAGGAATTCCCGCACCAGTTTGTGGCGAAGATGGGAGCAGAGGCGATCAAGGAACTATTGATGCAGATCGATATACCCGAACTCGTCGACGAGCTTCGAATCAGTATGAAAACGGAAACCTCTCAGCAAAAGAAGCTGAAGTTTTCAAAGAGACTGAAGGTTGCGAATTCGTTCTTGCGTTCGGGAAACAAACCCGAGTGGATGATTCTGGACATCATTCCGGTTATTCCGCCTGAGTTGCGCCCGCTTGTGCCGCTCGACGGGGGACGGTTTGCAACATCGGATCTCAACGATCTCTATCGACGGGTGATCAACAGAAACAACCGGCTCAAGAAGCTGATGGAACTGCGCGCACCCGAAGTCATCGTTCGAAATGAAAAACGAATGCTGCAGGAGGCGGTTGACGCGTTGTTCGACAACGGCCGCCGCGGGCGTGTTCTACGCGGGGCCAACAACAGGCCGTTAAAGTCACTGTCCGGAACATTAAAAGGTAAGCAGGGACGTTTCCGCCAGAATCTGCTTGGTAAGCGTGTGGATTACTCGGGCCGTTCGGTTATCGTGGTTGGCCCGGAACTGAAACTGCACCAGTGCGGCCTTCCCAAAAAGATGGCTCTCGAGCTGTTTAAGCCTTTCATTTACAACAAATTGGAGAAGGACCTTCACGCGGCCACAATCAAACAGGCGCGTGAGATGGTTGAACGCCAGGAACCGGTCGTGTGGGATATTCTCGAAGAAGTAATTCGCGACCATCCCGTGCTTTTGAACCGTGCGCCGACGCTTCACCGACTGGGAATTCAGGCATTTGAGCCCGTGCTCGTTGAAGGAAAGGCGATCAAGATCCACCCGCTCGTTTGCACCGCTTTCAACGCCGATTTCGACGGCGACCAAATGGCGGTGCATATCCCGCTTTCGGCCGAAGCGCAGATAGAAGCCTCGATGCTGATGCTCGCTTCGAATAACCTGCTCAGCCCCGCGAGCGGACAGCCTATCGCGGTACCGTCCCAGGACATCGTGCTCGGTTGTTATTATTTGACTCTCGATCGCGATGGTTTGAACGGTGAAAACAAGATCTTTGGCTCGATGGAAGAGGTGCTTCTCGCGCTCGACGCGAAGGTCGTTGATACCCAGGCGAAGATCAAACTCCGCTGGGAGGGCGATCTTATCGATCTTCGAAAAGAACACAATCAGCAGGACATCATGCGGGGCCGGATTCAAAAGGATGTCGTCCAAACCATTGAAACAACGGTGGGTCGCGTCGTTTTTAACGACCGTTTGACGCGTGATGGACTGCCGTTTGTAAACGGTACCCTTAAGAAAAAGGGACTTCAGTCGTTGGTTAATTTCAGCCATTTGCGTCTTGGTCATGAACAAACCGTGGCGCTGCTCGACGATCTGAAATCGCTTGGCTTCCTCTATGCGACGAAGGCCGGCATCTCGATCGGCATCGACGACATGGTTACCCCGCGAAGCAAGGCGAAGATAATCGAGGATGCCCGTTTGGAGGTCGATAAGCTTCAGCAGCAATACGAAGATGCGACGATGACCGATCTGGAACGTTCGAATAAAGTAACAGCGATCTGGTCCGAAGTGACGGACCGCGTTGCGAAAGAGATGTTCAAGGCGATGGACGTCCGCGAGAAAGAACGTAACGAGCTAAACCCGATACTCGTGATGGCCGACTCCGGCGCGCGTGGTTCGGAAGCTCAGATCCGGCAGCTTGCGGGTATGCGCGGGTTGATGGCGAAACCTTCCGGCGAGATCATCGAAACGCCTATTACGGCGAATTTCCGCGAGGGCCTAAACGTTCTGCAGTATTTTATTTCAACGCACGGAGCACGGAAAGGACTGGCGGACACGGCTCTTAAAACGGCGGACTCGGGATATCTTACGAGGCGCCTCGTGGACGTTGCACAAGACGTGATCGTGTCAGAGGTCGATTGCGGGACACTGAAGGGCATCTGGTCGAAGGCGATCGTTCGCAACGGCGAAGAGGTTGAATCGCTGCGTGACCGGATTGTCGGTTGTACGGCTCTCGATGACATCGTCGACCCGGTTGAAGGGACAGTGATCGTAAAGGCCAACCAGGAGCTCGATGAAGATCTGGCGAACCAGGTTCAAATGTCCGGCCTTTTACAGGTTAAGATCCGGTCTCCGCTCTCCTGTGAATCTCGGCGCGGAATCTGCGTCAAGTGCTATGGCCGGAATCTGGCGATGGGAAGAAGCGTCGAAATCGGCGAGGCGGTCGGTGTCATTGCCGCTCAATCGATCGGTGAACCGGGAACACAGCTGACGATGAGAACATTCCACGTCGGCGGTACGGCACGGTTGGAACAGGAGACAAAACACGCTGCTGCAATGGATGGCACCGTTCAATTTCATGATCTGACCGTAATCCAAAACAGAAAGAAGGAAAACGTCAACATCAAACGGCAAAACGGCGAGTTGGCGCTTATGGATGACCGCGGGCGCGAGGTCGCCCGGTACGCGATCGTTTACGGGGCGCAGATTCATGTCAAGGACGGTCAGAAGGTTAAGGAAGATGACATTCTCGCAACCTGGGACCCCTTTACCTACGCAATCCTTACCGAAGCTTCGGGCAAGATCAAGTACCAGGACCTTACCGAAGGTAAGACTGTCGAAGAGGATATTGACAAGGTCAGCGGCCAGAAACGGCTTGTGGTTAAAGACTCGGATGAAAAGAATCAGCCGCGTTTGGAAATCCGCAGCGGTAACAAGGTACTGAAAACCTATCAAATGCCGATCCGCGCGAATCTTATGGTCGAAGACGGCGCCGACGTGAAAGTCGGCGATGTCATCGCGAAGATCCCTCGTGAGACAACGAAGAACAAGGATATCGTCGGCGGTTTGCCGCGGGTCGTAGAGTTGTTCGAGGCACGGCGGCCTTCCGAGACTGCTGTCATGAGTGAGATCGATGGAACTGTGAGTTTCGGTCCGATTACGAAGGGTAAACGCAAGATCCTCATCGTATCCGAGGACGGTGACGAGCACGGCTACGACATTCCGCGCGGAACACACATCAGTGTTCAGGAAGGCGACCGGGTCAAGGCCGGCGAGCCGCTGATGGACGGACCCCTGAACCCGCACGATATTCTACGGGTTCTCGGTATGGACGCGTTGCAGGAATACCTCGTCAACGAGATTCAGGAAGTCTACCGGCTGCAGGGTGTTAACATCAACGACAAGCATATCGAGGTAATAGTCCGGCAGATGCTGCGTTGGGTTAAGATCAAGGACGTCGGAGACACCGAGTTTCTGCTCGAGGAACAGGTTGACCGATTCCGATACGAGGATGAGAACCGAAGGGTGCTCGATGAGAAGGGCCAGTCTGCGAGTGCGGAGCCGCTTCTTCTCGGTATCACAAAGGCCTCGCTTTCGACCGATTCGTTTATCTCGGCCGCGAGTTTCCAGGAAACAACGCGGGTACTTACCGAGGCGGCGATTTCGGGAAGGATCGATTACCTGAGAGGTTTGAAAGAGAATGTGATCATGGGTCGCTTGATCCCGGCCGGTACGGGTATGAAGTACTACCGCAACATCAAGGTTGACGATGATCCGACTATCAACCTCAGACCGCCGCAGGATATGGACGAGTTCTCGATCCGCGGCGGCGACGTAAAAGGCGAGATCCCTCTCGTTGCAACAGATAACGGTAAAGAGGCGAAAGCGACAGCAAAGAAAGCTGAAGCTGCGAAGAAGGAATAGTCTTTTCTGATATTCAAAATTGAAAGGACCGGCCGAAACTCGGCCGGTCTTTTTTTGTCTTAAACCGCGCTGATCGAAGCTGGTTTTCCACCTTGCTTCGGCTTCCGCGAAGCCCGCACCGGGAGATCCGCTTAGCGGGTCCTGACCGAATCTCCCGGAGGGATGTTCAACTAAGGTATATACGCTTTTGGTAGCGCAATATCGCCTGGCTGACCAAACTGGACTGCGGTAAAAGCATTGGTCGACTGCAGCAGGTACCATGTCCCGTTCGAAGGCCTGAACATGGCAGGGTCCGCCAATCCGTCGCCGTCGTAGTCGCCCGGGACCGGGTCGTCCCCGCTCGCCCCGAATGGGAAAGCATAGAATGTGCCATCCTCACTTCGCAGTATGTACCAGAATCCCGTGGAAGGCCTGAAGAAGGCGATATCCGCCCTGCCGTCACCGGAATAATCGGCCGGAACTGCACGATCACCGGTAGCGCCGAATTGGAAACCCAGCACCTGTCCGTCCGAGCTGCGTTCGTAGTACCACTCGCCGAGGCTTGGCCTGAAAATAGCCAGGTCGGCCCTATTGTCGCCGTCGAAGTCGTGCGGCAACGGAACATCACCATTCAAGCCGAACTGCCTGATGGTGACACCTCCACTGGAGTTGTTAAAGAACCATTGGGCGCTGGAGGGCCTGAAGACGGTGGCGTCCGCCATGCCGTCACCGTCGTAATCCGCGGCAAACGGGATATCGCCGCTTGCTCCGAACGGGAAGGCGTAGAATGATTGGTCCTCACTTCTGAGAATGTACCAGAATCCCGTGGAAGGCCTGAAGAATGCGATATCGACCAACCCGTCCCCAGTGAAGTCCGCCGGAGCAATGATGTCTGTGCTTGCACCGAACTGGAAAGCAGGGGCCGTACCGTCGATCGAACGCAGATACCACCACTCGCCCGGACCAGGCCGGAAAATACCGGCATCCGTGCGGGCGTCGCCGTCCAGATTAAATGGCAAAGCACGATTCGTTACATTCAACGCGATACCCCGAACCTCGAGACTGTATTCCAGCCCGATGCCCATTCCGGGGTTTACCTCGTGAACAACAATCGAGAACGGCACACCTGATACTACATTGAATGAGAACGTTCTCGGAGTCGTATTGTTAGGACTATTACCGTGATCGGCCAGATAATTTGTTCCCGGATTGGACGGCACGAAGCCGGGCTGGTTGTAGGCAACCGCATATAGATCAAATCCAGGCGTGAACGTACGAAGGGTAACTTCGACGCATCCAGAACTGGTCGGTACAAAAGTATATTCGTCGTATTGTCTCGCACCAGCCGCTGTGAAAAGTCCCGGAAACGGTTTCGGGGCGTTACAGTCTGCTACAGGTGGAAAACGGTTAATCCTCCCCGTTTGCGCACCGATCGAAGCGACGAAGTCCGGGCTAGCCGACGGGGGGGTGGTATCCAGTTTGGAAATAAATTTCACCGTCGGGACAAGTTTGACGTCGCTGATGTTCAATGTATAGGTATCACCGATGCCTGCTCCCGGAGTGACTTCGCTGACGACGATGAAGAACGGGACGCCGCGTGTGATCACAAACGAAAACGTGACAGAACTGTTGAGTGCGCTTTGCCCCGGATCAGCCAGATAATTCGTCGACGGATTACTGGGAACAAAGCCGTTCTGATCGTACACGACGATCTGCGCCTGATCGGCCCCGGTATGACTAAGGGTGACTCTCGCACATCCGGAAGAAGCTGGTGTGAAAACGTAAAGATCGGCCCGCCGGGCGCCGGTAGGCGAAAACAAACCAGGATTGGGTTTGAGTCCAGTGCAATCACTCGCCGGTGAGAAACGGTTGAGTCGGCCGGTCTGGTTTCCTGTCGCTCTGGCATAGGCCGGATTGAGTTGCGCCGTAGTTGTGTCGAGCACCTCGGTGACGGTAAAGTCGGGGTCGATCTTGACGCCGCCGACATCAAGTGTATAGGTCTGACCGGGAGCACCGCCCGGGTCGACCTCGTGAATCACGACATGGAATGCCTGTCCGGCAAAAACATCAAACGAAAATGACCTCGATGGTGTTGACGTCGTGGGGCTGGCACCCATATCCGCCAAATAGTTGAGAGACGGGTCGGCCGTGTTGAGTCCGTTCTGATTGTATGCGGCCCCAAACAGAATATTGTTACCCGCGTTGTTCAGGGTAACCGTAACGCATCCGTTTGAAAGTGCGATGAACCGGTAATCATCGTATTGTCTTGCGCCCGTTGTCGCGAACAGGCCCGGATTGGTCTTGAGCGAACCGCACGCACTGGGCACCGCATCACGTGTTAGACGGCCCGTTTGAGCTCCCGTATCGGCTCGGTATGCGGGGTTGGCCGCGGGTGCAGTAGTGTCAAGCGTCTCATTGATCGTAACGGCACCGACGCCAACTGCGGAAAATAACACGAACAAAATTGTGAAAATACCCACTTTCATTTCTATGACCCTCCTGGATTCCTATCTTCGTGCTCTTCAGCTGGGCCACTAAATAGACTGTTCGTAACGTGTTAAGCGCGATTCAAGAGTCGCGCGTTCGACTAATTGACTCCAACGTGTCAGCCAACTTGGGCCATCGAAGAACAGCTTCTAACACCAGACCCGCAAGAACCGTTCCAATCGGTTTCAAAGGATGTCGGTTGGCAAGCGAGACCAATCTTGTGATCGGGTTTCGCGTTGATTTCCCCGAAGGGAACTCGGGCACGCGGAATAGGCTGCCGACAAAAAAAGACACCGGCGAGACCGGTGTCGATAAACAAAATGACTGGCAGTCCGATTACCAGATCAAACAAGCATTCGGCCGGATCATCGGCTGCCTTTCCTTGCATCCAAAGGCCTTCGCGAATTGGGGCATGTTCGACACCGGGCCGTTTACACGCCATCTTGCGATAGCGTGGGGATCGGTCGAGACCTGAAGTCGCTCGAATTCCTGCGTTGCCTTAACCGCCCAAACCTGTGCCCAACCGAGGAAGAAACGCTGCTCCGGCGTAAAACCGTCAACTGCTTCAGGTCTGGGTCTGCCTTCGAGCGATTTCATAAACGCATCATAGGCTACCGTAAGGCCACCCAGGTCCGCGATGTTTTCACCCAACGTAAGCTTGCCGTCCATAAACAGCCCGGGTTGTACTTCATAGGAACTGAACTGGTTCGAGACGCAGCTTGCTCTTGTCCGAAACTCCTTCAGATCGCTCTCGGTCCACCAGCTCTTGAAATTGCCGTCGGCGTCGAACCGGCTGCCCTGATCATCAAAACCGTGGGTGATCTCGTGGCCAATAACTCCGCCGATAGCCCCGTAGTTTATCGCATCGTCGGCTTCGTCGTTAAAGAAGGGCGGTTGAAGGATCCCGGCCGGAAAGACGATCTCGTTGAGCAGAGGGTTGTAATAGGCATTGACAGTCGGCGGCGTCATGCCCCAGCGCGTGCGATCAGGGGGTTTTCCGATATCATCCAGATTCCTTTGGATTTGCAGCTGTTCGGCTCGAAGCATGTTTCCGGCGTGAGAAGCACGGTCGATCTTGAGACCCTCATAGCCGCGGAGCTTGTCCGGGTACCCGATCTTGCGTTTAAACGTCGCCAATTTGGCAAGCGCCTGGACTTTTGTTTCATCGCTCATCCATTCGAGCGAATCGAGACGCGAACGGAAGGCGACAAACAGGTTGTCAATCAGTTCGTTCATTCTCGCTTTTGCCTCGGGCTTAAATGCCTTCTTGACGTATTCCTGGCCGAGTGCCTCGCCGATAGCGCCGTCTGTAAAGGCGACACACCTTCGCCAGCGCGGCTGCTGCTCCTTTGTTCCCCGCAAATGCCTGGAGTAAAAATCAAAATTCGCATCCGAGAAATCAGACGAAAGGAGCGGCGCGGCCGAATTCAGCGCCATCCAGCGGAGGTAGGTTCTCCATTCGGAAATGGATGTTGAAGCAAAGAGCTTATCTACTTCTTTGAAGAATTCCGGCTGTCCGATGTTGAATGACTCGACCCCGGTAATCCCGCGGTTCTTCATGTAGTTTTCCCATGAAAAATTTGGGGTAATCTCGGCTGCTTCCTGCATCGTGACCTTCTCGTAACGGTTGTCCGGATTCCTGAGCTCGACCCTTCTCAGGGAGGCGTAGGCGAGGCGGTTCTGGATGCGCGTGATCGTAAAGGCACTGTCCCTGGCGTCCTGTTGGTCCTCACCGACAAGTTTGAAAATATCCGCGACATATTCCCTGAATTTCTCGCGGGTTTTCTGAAATTTAGGATCCCCGTCGACGTAGTAGTCGCGGTTCGGCATGCTTAGGCCGCCCTGACCGGCATTGGCGATCGTCATTCCGCTGTCTTTCAGGTCGGTTCCGCCGCCGAAGCCAAATACCGCGGGAATACCCAAGTTGTGCATCTCTGCGATGACCGCTTGGAGGTCATCCCGGTTACGGATTCCGTCGATCTTTTTGAGGATTGGTTTGACGGGGTCGTATCCCGCTTTCTCGATCGCCGATTCGTTCATACAGGCGTAGTAGAAGTCACCAATCAATTGCATACTAGAGCCTGACTCCCCTCCCGTTTCGGATGCGGATTCGAGCGCCTCTTTTAGTATCTTACGATTGTTTTCGGCCAGAATATTAAAGCTTCCCCAACGCGACTCGGATGCGGGGATCTCAGCGCTTTCAACCCATTTTCCGTTTGAATATTGAAAAAAGTCATCGCACGCCCGCGCGGATTTGTCCATCCTGCTTGTATCGAAGCCCTTGGTCTGGGCGATGGTGGTCAGGCTCAACGAAAAAAGCACCGCCATAGCGGCAAAGGTACGGAAATAGAAACTTCGCATTAAACACTCCTTGATAATCTTTGAGACAGAAATTATACGACGAACCCGGTAAATGGTTTCATGCCTAAATTATCGGCACGAATTTACTTTGCACGCGTTTCCAGAGCTCCTGTGCGATCTTTTTCCGGTCGTCCTCGACGACCGCTTCGCGGCCAAACGTTACTACTGCCGTGGAACGCTTTAACTGGAAGAATCTAAAAAGGTGGCTGATGAATGTCGTGTCGTCCCACCAGCATATGTAATCGCTGGCGTTGAGGCCCGGATCGTCAATCCGATACGAAATCGAAGCGTAATGAACCGGCAAGTCAGACTTTGCTGCGAATTCGAAGAAAGATGAGTTAAACGGGAGTATTCCCTCTCCTTTTGAGCTGGTGCCTTCCGGAAACACGACAACTCCCTCGCCGTCTTCTAATCTCCTGATGATATCGGCACCGGCTCGTGGGATGTCGCGGCGGTTTTTCCTGTCAACAAAGACATTTGCCATGTCCCGGACCATACGCCCGCCAAGAAACCAACCGGCTATCTCTCCCTTTGCCACAAATACACATTCCAGAATAGCGCGGAGAAGGGGAATATCTGTATAGCTGAGGTGATTCGAGACAAGAAAAAATGGCGGTTTGGGTGGATCGCCAATTATGTCGATCCGGATTCCGGAAAGCGAGACGAAGAAACGGGACCACGAACGAAAAACGATTTGGCGCCAGTATTGCTTGTTGGGGATAATGACATTGCCGGCAAACCAAAGGCCGTAAAGGCCGAAAGTGACCGCGAAAAATAGTATGAATTTTGACGTTGCCCTTATGTATTTCATCCGGTCGGGGTTGTGCATCTATTTCCTTCCATCTTTGATATCGCGAAAATTATATCGCAGGAGGACACGCATCGTGAAGGTTCCGTTTTTATCGTCCGCCGGGCGCCACTGCATTGCGCGGACGGTTCTTTCCACCGATCCGTCGAGCCCGAAGCCGGCCCAACGCGTTACAGCCGTCCGCAATACTCGGCCGGATGCATCGATTTCCACCATGATGTCGACCGTAGCCTCTACACCATAAAAGTTCGCGGAATCGGTATAGGGGGGTTTTAAACGCTTGTACGGCATTGGATACCTGGCGCCTTTTTCGAGCTTTTTCTCCTCAAAAAAATCGGGCGGCGGAATCCTGTTTTGCATGTCGCGGTGGATCGAGATCGTCTCGAGAGTGTCCCGCGCAGCTTCGGGTGCAAGCACCAGGAGTCCGCTTATTGCCGCCTCAGGCGCGTCCGCCTCGGATCGAGCGATATCCCAGTCGATCAAGAGTCCGTTTCGGGCATCGACGACGTACCGTGCCGCGTATGATTCAAAGTATTTCGTTCGGCCGGGAGCGGACCGCCGGATCGTATCCGATTTGAGGATCACGAGATAGGAGCAACCGATTCCGGTGCCCAAATTGCGGGCCTCGAAAATGGTCATGTTAAAGGGATTATGGGGGTTCTGAGTCTTTAGTACGGCCTCACCGAGTCCACTGTCGGCGACCGGCACCGAGCCTTTCAGGGCGCTTTCGAAAGATTCATGAAACTGTTTTGCGGTCGTATTCGTCTCGGGAGCCAGGACGGCGATCTCGCTTCCAGTACAACTGAACGGAAACAGAAGCAACACCGATGCAATGAGCATCGAAGGGTACCAAAGCGCTTTGCGAAATCGATATTTCATTTACTAAGCGGTCTGCGCGGCGCCATGGTAAAGCATGGATATTTCTTCCGTCAGTTCATTTGGAAAGCAGACCCTGTGGATCTTGTATCCTTTTTGGAGACCGCGCACGGCCGCACTGATCTCCGAAATTTCCCGTATCGTGGGACTCGAGAACCCGTCTTCGACGTAGATATGATTCTTCGAGTCGTCCCCCGAGGTGTAGAAATAGTAGTCGAGATCATCCGCCACATCTTCAACAAAATAATATTCGGGATCCAGTCCGGAATTGCGAACGGCATTTCTGACGCGCTCAAGAAAAAGCGGTCTTGCCGCTTCGGGCATATCCAGATCGAAAACCTTGAAAAGCACCCGGTTTAAGAAGCGGCGCGAAAGATCGGCGAGTACGGCGTCTTCCGAATGCTGCCACCGCTTGATGTGAAAAAGAATATCGGTGTCGTCAATCTCCAAATGCTCTAGCAAACCGGGCTTTCGACCGCTCAATATGTGTTCGAACGCGGTTCCCTCCGCGCGCCAAACGCTTTCACCCCTGTTTTCAAGCTCGAGCGCTCTCCGGAGGACGGCGTTTAAGACGACCTCGGCAGAACGAAGGGTCCGGTGAAAATAGACCTGGCGAAACATATAATAGCGAGCCTGAAGATAGGCTTCCACTGCGTACAAACCCCTTGCAGAGATGTATAGGCGATCCCTTGCCTGATCGATTTCCAACGATTTGATGATCCATTCATGATCGTAAATCCCATATTTTGCTCCGGTCATAAGGGAATCGCGAAGCAGATAGTCCATGCGATCGGCATCAAGCTGGGAGGAAACAAGTTGGGCGAGCGCCATAGGTTTGAAATCGCCGCGAATGATTGCGGCAACGTCTTCCGGCAGTTCGGGTGAATGCTCGCGGAGGATTCGCCCGACCTCTGTTTCGACGCTCAAAACAGCCTCGACAGTGAAGTCCTCGTGATGAAAGTTCAGTATGGTTTCGAGGACGTGAGAAAACGCGCCATGCCCAATATCGTGAAGCAATGCCGCTACCCGCACCGCAAGCTGGTGCTCGGCGGGTATATCGTATTTTCGGCCAAGCTTCTTGAGAAGTCTGCTGGCAATGTGCATGACACCCAGCGAATGTGTAAATCGCGAGTGCTCCGCACCCTGATATGCGAAATGTGCGAGACCGAGCTGCCGTATCCTCCGCAATCTCTGAAATTCCGCTGTATCAACAAGGCGGGCAAGCAACGCACCGTCGGGGGTATCGGTTTCGATTCGTATTATGTTATGTACCGGATCACGGTAAATGCGTTCTTTGGACATAAGAAAAGCGCTGATCGGCGATATCGTTAGTTTCTACCTTATGGCCAGCGTTTTCAAGTAATAATCGGTGAGCAGTGAGCGATGTGAGGTAAGCCGTAAGCTGTGAGCTGTTAGCATTAAGTCCGGTCTTTAAAGACTAAATATCGAGAAGTGGGAGTGGATTGCGTTTCAAAATGTTAGCGGTGAGCTCCGTACCTGAATCCTGAATCCCGAATCCTGACTCCTGACTGGATAGATTCGTCTGTTTCTCACATATTGTTGAAGACAAAATCCTTACAGATTAAGCGATGCAGTGTTATAATGAGCCAATATTCGAATACAGAAATGAATCATTTCCCGGATTACTTAGGAGGTTTTAATGATTCCACCACGCCGTCTTTCCCGATTTTCCCCCCTTTTAATTGTGCTGTTGCTTGTTCTTGTCACCGGCTCCGCATCGGCGAGTACGATCGAGGGATTCGTTTTCGACCAGGGGAGAAACCCCTTGATTGACGTTGACGTCGAACTACAGAACGAGAACCGTCAGATTCGGGGTAGAACCCGCACTAACGGCATTGGCCGCTACCAGTTCGGGGGCCTCGCCGATGGCCGGTATTACATTAAGGTGATGCCTTTCAAGTACAACCTAAAGGACGCAGTTGAAGAAGTCGTCGTCGACACGTTCAGCCTCACGGGCGGTTTTGGGAACGATACTATCCAAAGGGATTTCAATCTCGAATCAAAAAGAGGGGGTCTGGCAGATACGACGACTGGTGTCGTCTACGCCCAGGAGGTGCCCAAAGAAGCACAGGAATTTTATAAACAGGCCCGAAAGTCATTTACAGATAAGAAACAGGACGAAGGATTCAGGACCCTTATCAAGGCCGTCGATAAGTATCCGACCTACTTCAATGCACTGACGCTCCTTGGAAAACATCTTCTGGTGCGCAAGCGTTACCTCGAAGCGGCTGCGATGTTCGTAAGGGCTGTTGAGGTGAACCCGAA